>NZ_JAJPRF010000006.1 GCF_021206925.1 Rhodoflexus caldus
CACTTGAACAAGAAAATGGCATGTTTCCCTTTTCCGTTTGGTGTCCCTTTTTCTGCCAACAAAAAACCCGCTTAGAGATGCTTCTAAGCGGGTTTTTAGTGCGAAAGTGCCCAGAAGAGGATTCGAACCTCCACGCCATTACAGCGCCGCCACCTGAAGACGGTGCGTCTACCAATTTCGCCATCTGGGCGTTTTGTGGGCACAAAGATGTTGTGCTTTGCTTTTATTTGCAATACCTTCACCCAAAAAACATTAACTTTTTTCGTCTGCCATGTTGTTTCGCCCTTTCAAAACAAGCGATGTAGAGCCATTAACCCTGATTGCCAATGATTTCAGCATTTGGGAAAATGTACGCGACCATTTCCCGCATCCTTACCGCATGGAAGATGCCGTGCGATGGATAGACTTTTGCAACGCACCCGAACAAACTACCAACTTTGCCATTGAATACCGCGGGCAACTGGCAGGCAGTATTGGCATTTTTCTGCGCGAAGGCAACGAACGTTTTACCGGCGAAATCGGCTATTGGTTGGGGAAAGAGTTTCGCGGCAAGGGTATCATGCAGCAGGTCATACCCGACTTTTGCCGCTATTGTTTTCAAACATTTGGCCTGAAACGCATTGAAGCTATTGTTTTTGCACCCAATGAAGCCTCCAAAAAAGTACTGGAAAAATCAGGGTTTCAGTTGGAAGCCATCCATAAAGATGCCTATTACAAGTGTGGCGAAATTATTGACGGCTGGCGATATGCCATTTTTCCTGCTGTTGATGAATTTATGCCAGATGCAACTTCTTCATCTTAGCTTTTAGCGTATTGAGGCTAATGCCCAAGGCTTTGGCAGTATGCGTCAGGTTATGACGGAAATGTTGCAACGCCCGCTGTATATGTGCTTTTTCCACTTCTTCCATGTGCCAGCCGACCGGATGATGAATGTTTATGTCCGACTCGCTGTTATCTATTTCGTGCAGCACCATCTCCACCGTAACGCGAGGTTCGTGGCGATAAAAAACATACAGCCCGGCAATCAGATTTTGCAACTGCCTGATGTTGCCGGGAAAGTTGCATCGGATAATAAAATCTGTTGCCTCTGCGGAAATCGTCATTTTTCTGCCGTGATTGAGTTTTCGGGCTTGCTGTTCCCATAGGAAAATAAACAACTGCCGTCGGTCGTCTTCGGGTAAATCAGACCACGCAGGCAAGCGAATGGGGGCAGGATTCAGCCGATAGTAAAGGTCATCGCGGAAGCGACCTTGAGCAATCATCTGCGGCAAGTTGCGGTGAGTTGCGGCAATAATCCGTACATTCACCTTGCGGGGGCGCGTATCGCCCAGCGGAGTAATCAGCCCGTCTTGCAGCACCCGCAGCAAGGACTGTTGCAGCAGCAGCGAAGCATCGCCAATTTCATCCAAAAAAAGCGTGCCGCCGTCGGCTGCTTCAAAATAGCCGACGCGACTTTCTACCGCTCCCGTGAAAGCGCCTTTCTTGTATCCGAAAAGCTCGGCGCGAAGCAGTTCATCGGGCATGGCGGCGCAATTGACGGCCAGAAATCTTCCCTTGCCCGAAATATGGTGGATATGCCGCGCCAGTTGTTCTTTTCCCGAGCCGGAAGCGCCTGTGATGAGTGCGGGGAAATTGGGCAAAGAGGCAACCTGTTCTGCCCGATGGTAGGCCGAACGCATGGCAGGCGTAATGCAGGTATCGGCAGAGCGACTGTCGCCCCGGGTGTACATCAGCAAGCCGTAGGCCTGTGTGGATTGTTGTTTGGTAAGGTCTATCTCCAAAATTTCAGGCCGCCCGCTTTCCGTAAATTCGGGTTTGCGCATATGAAACAGGCGCGTAAAATCGCGGCAGGTAGTCAGGCAGCAAAGCACCCATGCCAGTTGCATCATCTGATACCCTGCATTGTAAAAAATATTCACCCTGCTGTCATCCCGAAGGTGCAACAAAAAAGACTCAACCTCTCCTTTGATACGAGCTAAATCTATCGGGTCGGGGATGTTCATATACACAGGCGTAATGCGATGCGCAGGAAAATCGCGCCCAAGCCTTTGCAGCATAGCCGTCATTTGCGTATCCTCGGGCTGTGAGGCTTTCATAGAGAGCAGATAGTGCCTGTCGCAATCGTGTTCGGGTATATAGTAGCGATGCAGCCGCCAAGTCATTCCGTTAATTGCAGGTACATGAGGATGGTCTTTTTCAAAATCAAAGCGATAGTCTAACCAAGAAACCAGAACATTTTTCATTGCATCTCTACCTGTTCATTGTATCTCACGTCGGTAATTTCCATTTGCAACCACGTCCAATCCTCTTCGGGGAGCTTCCATGTGGCTCGTACCTTGGAAGGAACGCGGATGCCATTGAAAGTACGCCAATTTTCGGCCGTAATTATCCATTCATGCTGTCGGGCATTCTCTTCGCTGCCCATGTAGCGCATGGCATTGAATGAGACCAAATCTCCATCGGGCGTAAAGTGGAAAATGCCGCTGCCTGTTGTTTCTCCGTAGGTCATGGTAGCGCGGGCGCTGTTGTCGTCTACGGCTTCCCACCGAATGGCAGGATGCAGCGCTGCGGACGGCAGCCAGACGATTTCCCCCAGATAGCGCTGCATGGTTCCTGTGTTGATTTTCTCATTGTCTTTACTGTCCACCATAGCAAAAGCACCCCAGAGTTGAATCTGCATCTGTCCTTTACCACCATTGAAACGGTCTCTGCCCAAAAAATAGACCAAAGGCATCATTTGTACAGTTGTTTCCCAGATAAAAGCAGGCTGCCGGACGGCATAGTATTGCACAGCGGTTGCAGAGAGCCAGTCTTTTTGTTCGGGTTTCATTTGCATCCGAATAGCCTGTGCCACTTGCGCCCGATAAATTTCAGGCTTACCTACCATGCCGGAACGACGTATCCAACGTGCTACGGGCGATGGCAAATCGGTAAGCAAGGTATCGGTAACTATCATCGGCTCGCGGGCAGCAAGCCGTCCTATCATCTGCTCCACCTGTCGGGTTGTTTCCCGATGGAAATTATAGGTAAAAAAAGCCGCCAGCACGGCAGGTAATATCATCAAATTTGCAACAGTGCCAAAGCGGGCATCTTCCCAGAACCCAATAATCAGGATTTGGGAAATTACGATTGCCACAGCACCGCTCAACCACCAATAGCGGCTTTCGCCAAAGCACAACGCCGCCGTCAGCAAAAACTGAATAGCGGCCAGCAGCCACAAAATGCCCCATGCTTTGCTGATGGGCAGTGTCAATTCTTTCACGGGCGAAATAGCAAAAGCCTTTACAAAGCCTAACAGATGAATAAGGCCGTGCAGACAGATGACAGCCAACAGAAAGTAGCGCATGGCAGTAGGTTACGTAAGTTTAGTTTCATTCCAAATTTACGGAAACGGCCTGTTTCGTTCCGATTTTTTTGTTAATTGATTCCAAAAACTGCCGCTATGTCTACCAACCAATCGCCCATCAGAGGACTGACCGATGCCGAAGTGCTTGCCTCACGGGATAAACACGGCGCAAATGTGATTGATTATCAGGAAAAAAACGGCCTGTGGGAAGTTATAAAGGGGCTTGCCAAAGAGCCTATGGTAATACTTCTGCTCATTACTGCGGCTATCTATTTTTTCAGTGGCGATGTAGAGGACGCTGTTTTTATGGCTGTGGCCATTGTATTTGTGGCAACCATTTCCATCTATCAGGATGCCCGCACCAGAAATGCCTTAGAAAAACTGAAAAGCATCACACAACCCAATTGCAAAGTCATTCGCAACGGAGAAACCATAGAAATCCCCACAGCCGAATTGGTAATAGGCGATGCAATGGTGGTAGAGGAAGGAACTTCCGTTCCGGCAGACGGTATCATTTTGCAGGCCAATGATTTCTCGGTCAATGAATCGCTGCTCACGGGCGAATCGCTACCCGTTTACAAAGATGCAAGCGTACAATCTCCTGTTTTTCAAGGCACTACAGTTGCCAGCGGCTTGGCAATTGCCCAAGTAAACGCTATTGGCAAAGAAACGCAGCTTGGCAAAATCGGTAAGCAGTTGGAAAGCATCAGCGAAGAAGCTACGCCTTTGGAACGCCAAATCAACCACTTTGTGCGCATGATGGTGATAGCAGGCACAGCGGTATTTGCCTTTGTATGGCTGCTGAACTGGTTTCGCTCGGGGTTAGTAGTGGACAGTTTGCTGAAAGCGCTTACGCTTGCCATGAGCATCTTGCCCGAAGAAATACCGGTAGCATTTACCACTTTTATGGCATTAGGCGCATGGCGGCTGATGAAAAAAGGGATTCTGATTAAGCAAATCAAAACCGTAGAAACGCTGGGCAGTGCCAATGTGATTTGCATAGACAAAACCGGCACTATTACCGAAAATCGTATGCAGTTGGTACAGGTTGTTCCCGGCGATAGCCTTAGCAAAGAGGATGTCGTGCGCATGGCCATGTGGGCCAGCGAACCCGTTCCTTTTGACCCAATGGAAACAGCCTTGCATGAGGCTTATGCAGCAGCCGCATCTGTTGATGAACGACAGTATTTCCGCATCATCCACGAGTATCCGCTGGATGGCAAACCGCCCATGATGACCCATGTGTTTGCCAACAGCGAAGGCAAGCGCATTATTGCTGCCAAAGGTGCGCCGGAAGCTATTTTGGCACTATCTGTACTTACTCGGGAAGAAAAATCGGCTATTGAACAGCAAGTACAAACGCTTGCTGCAGAGGGGTATCGCATATTGGCCGTAGGTGAGGCCTTGTTCAAAGGCGATGTTTTCCCGCCCCGACAGCAGGATTTTCAATTGCAGTACTACGGTCTGGTAGCATTTTACGACCCGCCCAAATCCAATATGCGTACCGTTTTGCAGGATTTTTACCGTGCAGGCATTTCCGTCAAAATCATCACCGGCGACAATGCACTCACTACCCAATCCATAGCCCGCGAAATCGGTTTTGCAGGTGCTGCCGGCAGCATCAGCGGCGAAGCACTGATGGCACTTTCCGAAGCGGAACTGCGGCAAACAGTGCAGGCAACCAATATCTTCACCCGCATGTTTCCCGAGGCCAAACTGCGGATTATCAATGCGTTAAAGGCCAACCAGAACATAGTGGCCATGACAGGCGACGGCGTAAACGATGCCCCCGCACTCAAAGCCGCACACATAGGGATTGCAATGGGCAAAAAAGGCACGGAAATAGCCCGACAAGCAGCCTCTCTCATTTTGGTAGCCGATGACCTTTCCAAAATGGTAGAGGCCGTAGCAATGGGCAGGCGTATTTATACCAATCTGAAAAAAGCCATTCAGTACATCATCTCCATCCACATTCCCATCATTCTGACCGTTTTCCTGCCGTTAGTGCTGAACTGGATTTATCCACATATTTTCTCACCCGTTCACATTATTTTCTTTGAACTGATTATGGGGCCTACCTGCTCTATCATCTACGAAAACGAGCCGATGGAAGCCTATGCCATGGAGCAGCCGCCGCGTCCTTTCAGCACCACCTTTTTCCGATGGAAGGAGTTGATAACCAGCATTATACAAGGTCTGTTTATCACAGCGGGGACGCTCACGGCTTATCAGGTAGCAGTTCATCAGGGGGCGGATGAAATGCTGACACGCACGATGGTTTTTGCGACACTCATCAGTGCCAATATTTTTCTGACATTGGTCAATCGCTCTTTCAGGTACTCTGTGCTGCACACTTTGCGTTATGCCAATCCGCTCATTCCGCTGATTATCGGCATCACCACAGCATTATCCGCCATGTTTATCTATTGGCAACCTGTGGCACATTTTTTCGGATTTAGGCCGCTTAATTTGGCAGAAGCAGGCACGAGCATAGCTATTGGTTTTGTTTCTGTCATTTGGTACGAAGCCGTAAAGAAACTGAAACAGTGATTCAAAACAACGAAGCCATCCTCCGTATGCAGGAGAATGGCTTCAAAATAACACAGGATAATTTATTACTTACTGTTGTTTACGATGTACTCAACTTTTGCCAGTTTTTTCTGGGCGGTAGTCAGTTCCGATGCTTCGGAGTACTTATCAACAATGGTTCTGTAAGCCATTACCGCATTGGCATAATCTTTTTTCAGTTCGTATGCCAAACCGAGTTTTAACAGATAAGCAGGCGTAAAGGCATCGTTCGGATAGTGCTCGGAAGCCTTTTTGTAGTACTTAATCGCATTATCCAAATCTTTTTTCTCCATGTAGGCATCGCCAATCAGGCTGTAAGCACGCGCCTGAACAAGCCAATCGTCGGCATCAAATTTTTCCAGATTTTTAATAGCTTCGTCATATTTGCCTTCTTTCAGTTGGGCAACACCCAAGTAGAAGGCCGCTAACTCACCGGCATCAGTGCTTCCGTATTGGTCTACGATTTTCTCCAAACCAATCGTGGTGTTGTTATTGTCGCCTTTGATGGCTTTGTTGATAGAGTCTTTTTCAATGTAGAAAACGGTAGGGAAAAGCTCGTTTTGGGCTTTGATATTGTTCTGTTCACTGAAATACTTCCAGCCAATTACGCCGCCAATCAGGGCAAGCACGCCCACACCAATACCAATTACCAATTGGCGGTTATTTTTAGCAAACTCTTCTGTTTTGCTGAGCTGTTCCTGCAATGCTTCCGGACTTTCAAAAATTTCTATGCCGGCTTTGTCTTTCTCTGCCATTGTCGTTTTCAATTTTGAGAGCGCAAAGTTATGTTTCCCACCTGAATTGTGGAACAACTTGCGCTATTTATTTTGTAAAGGAAGGTTAAAACTCAAATATGGCGTTCGGCATGGTAAGAAGAACGCACCAGCGGCCCCGATTCAACGTACTTGAAACCGCGCTTCAAACCTTCTTCTTTGTACATGGCAAACTTATCGGGGTGGATGTATTCCACTACTTCGAGGTGCATCTTGGTAGGTTGCAAGTACTGCCCCAGTGTCAGCACATCCAAGCCGTTGGCAATCAGATCATCCATGATTTCAAATACCTCCTCGTCGGTTTCGCCCAAGCCCAGCATGATGCCGCTTTTGGTGCGCTTGCCGTATTCTTTGGTCAGGCGGATTTGCTCGAGGCTGCGCTCGTATTTTGCCTGCGGGCGCACACGGCGGTAGAGGCGCTTTACGGTCTCCATGTTGTGCGAAACCACCTCCTGCCCTGCCGAAATCATCCGATACAAAGCATCCCAGTTGCCTTTCACATCCGGAATAAGGGTTTCTATGGTTGTTTCGGGACAGCGTTCTTTCACGGCACGCACCGTCTGATACCATATTTCCGCACCTCGGTCTTTGAGTTCGTCGCGGTTGACCGAAGTAATTACGGCATGTTTCACACCCATCAGCTCAATGGCTTCCGCAACGCGCCGCGGTTCGTCGGTATCGTACTCATTGGGGCGGCCTGTGGCAACTGCACAGAAGGTGCAACTGCGTGTACATACATTCCCCAAAATCATAAAAGTGGCTGTGCCTGCGCCCCAGCACTCGCCCATATTGGGGCAGTTGCCGCTTTCGCAGATGGTATGCAGTTTATATGTATCCACCAGTTTGCGCACCTTGGCATATTCGGGGCCTATCGGGAGCTTTACGCGCAGCCAGTCGGGCTTCCGTGCACGCACAGGCGCTTCGACGGGAGGAGTATTGCCAAGAACGGGAAGTTCTATCATGTCCATCGGATATCAATATTTAGCTTGTAAACACAAATTTACAGGCAGATGTTTAGCCTGACAAGTATTCCGTCAGTTGTTTCGCGCAGGTACGGATGCCATTACTCGCTCGTACATAGCTTCGTACAAGGGGCGGATTTTGTGTACGTCAAACTCTTGCGCACGTTTGAGCGCATTGGCCTTGAATTCTGGTAGTTTATCGTCCTGCAAAATAACAAGTGCATTTTTCACCATATCATCCACATCGCCCACATCACTCATAAAGCCCGTAACCCCGTGTATGTTCAGCTCGGGCAGGCCACCGGTATTGCTGGAAATCACCGGCACTTCGCAGGCCATTGCTTCAAGGGCTGCCAAACCAAAGCTCTCTTTCTCGGAAGGCATCAAAAACAAATCGGCCACAGAGAGCACCTCTTCTATGGCATCTAATTTGCCCAAAAAGCGGATGTCGTCCATCAAACCGTTGTCTTGGCAGAGTTGCTCAATGCGCCGACGCTCGGGGCCGTCGCCAATCAGCAACATTTTGACGGGGATTTGCTGCCTCAGTCTGCAAAAAACCTTGATGGCGTCGTCTATGCGTTTCACTTTGCGGAAGTTGGACGTATGCACAATCAGGCGCTCTCCGTTGGGGCAAATGGCTTTTTTGAAGTGTTCCTTTTGTTGCTTCTTGAAGCGCGTAAGGTCAATAAAGTTGGGAATTACTTCAATCTGCTTGGTTATTTCAAAATGTTCGTAAGTATCGGCGCGCAGGCTTTCCGAAACTGTTGTAACGCCGTCGGACTGGTTGATGCTGAAAGTTACAACCGGCGCGTAACTTTCGTCTTTACCTACAAGGGTAATGTCGGTACCGTGCAGTGTGGTAACAAAAGGCACATAAAGCCCTTGCGTTTTCAGAATTTCGCGTGCCATATATGCCGCCGAAGCGTGGGGAATCGCATAGTGGACGTGTAACAAATCCAATTGTTCAAATTTGGCTACATTGACCATTTTGCTGGCAAGTGCCAATTCATACGGCGGGTATTCAAACAAAGGATACGTGCGAATATCCACCTTATGATAATAAATATTTTCATCAAAAAGTGCCATTCGCGTAGGCTGGTCGTAGGTAATAAAATGGATTTCATGTCCTTGCCGTGCCAGCGCATTGCCTAATTCGGTGGCTACTACTCCACTGCCGCCAAATGTCGGGTAGCAAACGATGCCTATTTTCATGTAAAAAGGTTTTCGCGAGTAAAAATCAGGAGTAAGTTGTATGTTTTACACTGTAATAACTAATGCAACAGGTCTGGCCGCTCAAAAGTTTACACAAAGTTCATGTATTTGCGTATAAACATCACCGATTGACCTGCATTTAATGTGCAGGCAACAAAAATCACATGATTCACATTCAAAAAGCAAGCAATCTGCCCGACACAAAAAACGAACAGATTACTTGTTGAATAATGCAAAAAAACCTGACAGGCTTTTGTAGCCTATCAGGTTTAAATAGCTGCTTTTCAGAAATTTACACAAAATATTTTTCGCAAATCACTTGCGCTTTTGTATAGCATTGAAGGCGGTAGTTTACACGCGCTCTACAATCAATGCAGAAGCGCCGCCGCCGCCGTTGCAGATGGCAGCCAAGCCGTATTTGCCATTGCGCTGATGCAGCACGTTCACCAGCGTGGTGATGATGCGCGCACCTGAGCAGCCCAACGGGTGGCCAATAGATACAGCGCCACCGTTTACGTTTACTTTGGCTTGGTCTAAGCCTAATTGCTTAATGAATGCCAAGGCTACTACCGAAAACGCTTCATTGACTTCAAAATAGTCAATGTCGCCTAAGTTCAAACCTGCTTTTTTCAGTGCACGCTCTGCTGCCGGTACGGGAGCAGTAGTGAACCACTCGGGTGCTTGCGCTGCGTCGGCAAATGATACGATGCGTGCCAAAGGTTTCAGGTTCAGGGCTTTAACCTGTTCGCCGCTGACGATGGCAAGGGCTGCCGCGCCGTCGTTGATGGTGCTGGCATTGGCGGCTGTAACGCTGCCGTCTTTGGTGAATACTGGCTTCAGTGTCGGGATTTTATCAAAGAAAACGTTTTTGTATTCTTCGTCTTCTACCATCATAACAGGGTCGCCTTTTTTCTGCGGAATGGCAATCGGAGTGATTTCGTTCTTGAAACGACCTTCGGCCGTAGCTTCAGCGGCACGCTTGTAAGACTGAATCGCATAGGCATCCTGCTCTTCACGGCTGATTTCGTATTTGGTAGCCGTAGCGTCGGCGCATACACCCATGGCACAGCCTTGATAGCGGTCGGTCAGACCGTCATAAACCAAGCCGTCCAAGATTTCGCCGTTGCCGTACTTGTAGCCGTAGCGCGCTTTGGGGATGTAGTACGGCACGTTGCTCATGCTTTCCATACCGCCCGCAATGATGATGTCATTTTGTCCGCTCATAATACTTTGTGCGGCAAACATTACGGCTTTCATGCCCGATGCACACACTTTATTGATGGTAGTACAGGGTACGTGGTAGCCCAGCCCGGCATAGATAGCTGTCTGACGTGCGGGAGCCTGCCCCAATCCGGCGGCAATTACGTTGCCCATGAAAACTTCTTCTACCTGCTCTCCGGTAAGTCCGGCGCGGGAAACAGCCGCCTTAACGACTTCTGCACCTAATTGAGTGGCTGTAAATCCTGCAAGGCTGCCGCCAAAGCTGCCGATGGGCGTTCTGGCAGCGGAAACGATATAGGCTTCTTTCATTGGTGTTATGGGTGATGTAATCGCACAAATTTAAGGCTGAAACTTGTGATATTTGGCTGCCTTTCGCTAAAATTGGAAGTTACATATCGGCCTTACATTCCTTTTTTTATTTTTCACATTCTTGGTCAAAATATGAAGCGAAAACTTATCTGCGCTTTTTTGTGGTTTCTGCTGCCAGCGTTGGCATTACAGGCACAAACCCTCAACATGGAAAAACTGCACGGGATGAAAGCCCGCAGTATCGGCCCGGCAGGAGTAAGCGGGCGCATCACGGCAATTGACGTGGTGTTGCGTAATCCCAACATTATCTACATCGGCTCGGCTTCGGGCGGTTTGTGGAAGTCCACCAGCGGCGGCATCAATTGGCAGCCCATTTTTGATGAGCAGCCCGTTGCTTCTATAGGTGCTATTTCCATCTATCAGAAAAACCCCGACATTATTTGGGTTGCAACAGGTGAAGGCAACCCGCGCAACAGCCAAAACTTCGGCAACGGTGTGTATCGCAGCAACGACGGCGGCAAATCGTGGGTGCATCTGGGGCTGGAAAATACGCGCAACATCCACCGCATTTTTGTACATCCCGACAACCCCGATGTTTGCTACGTAGGCGTGCAAGGCCCCGCTTACGGTTTCAGCATGGAGCGCGGCGTATGGAAAACCACCGATGGCGGCAAAACATGGCAGCACATCCTCAAACCCGAAAACAACACCACAGGTGTTGGCGAAATGGTGATGGATCCGCACAATCCTGATAAGTTTATCGTCAATATGTGGGATTTCCACCGCGATGCGTGGTTTTTCCGCTCCGGCGGCCCCGGCTCCGGCTTGCACATTACGATGGACGGCGGTAAAACATGGAAGAAGTTGGGCACAGAAGACGGTTTGCCCGAAGGTACGCTGGGTAAAATGGGCTTTGCCATTGCCCGCAGCCGCCCCAATGTAGTTTATGCCCTGATTGAATCTAAGAAAAACGCTCTGTATCGCTCCGACGATGGCGGCTTCAAATGGACAAAAGTCAGCGACCGCAACATCGGCAACCGACCGTTTTATTATGCGGAAATCTACGTAGACCCCACCAATGAAAACCGCATTTACAACCTCTATTCGGAAGTTACCCTCAGCGAAGACGGCGGCAGAACATTCCGCACACTGTTAGACAATCAGATACACTCCGACCACCACGCTTGGTGGATTCACCCTAACGACCCGGACTACATTATAGACGGCAACGACGGCGGTCTTGCCATCAGCCGCGACCGCGGTAAAACGTGGTTCTTCCCCGAAAACCTGCCGTTGAGCCAGTTTTACCATATCAATGTGGACATGAGCATTCCTTACAAAGTCTATGGCGGTATGCAGGACAACGGCTCATGGGCAGGCCCCAGCCAAGTTTGGCGCATGGGCGGCATCCGCAACCACGAGTGGGAAGAAACCAGCTTTGGCGATGGCTTTGACGTATTGCCCGACCGCAGCAACAACCGCTACGGTTATTCCATGTCGCAGGGCGGCAATTTAGTGCGCTACGACTTGGTGTCCGGTGCTACCAAATTCATTCGCCCGCAGCATCCCAACACCAAAGTAACCCTTCGCTACAATTGGAACGCAGCCATTGCACACGACCCGTTTGACGATAAAACCATCTACTATGGCAGCCAATTTGTACATAAAAGCACCAATCGCGGCGACAGTTGGGAAATTATTTCTCCCGACTTGACTACCAACGACACCTCCAAGCAAAAACAAACCGAAAGCGGTGGTTTAACCTACGATGTTACAGGGGCTGAAAACCACTGTTCTATTTTGGCCATTGCCCCGAGCGCAGTGAAAAAAGGTGTCATTTGGGTAGGCACAGATGACGGCAATTTGCAACTGACAACCGACGGCGGCGCAACTTGGACAAACGTTATCAAAAATGTCAAAGGTGTACCTGCCAACACGTGGATTCCGCAAATTCAGACTTCGCCAACCAACGAGGCAGAAGCTGTGGTCGTTTTTGATAACCACCGCCGCGACGATTGGACTTGCTATGTTTTCCGCACCAAAGACTACGGCAAAACATGGGAACGCCTTGCCGCCAACGTAAAAGGCTATGCCTTGTCATTTGCCTATGACTTGCAAGAGCCAAACCTGATGTTTCTGGGAACGGAATTTGGCCTCTATGTAACGGTGGACGGCGGCAAAAATTGGACAAAATGGACACAAGGCTATCCGCACAACGTTTCCACGCACGACATGGTCATCCATCCACGCGAGCATGATTTGGTTATCGGAACGTTCGGGCGCTCGGCCTATATCATTGACGATATCCGCCCGCTGCGCGCCATGGCAAAAGAGGGGGTAGCAACTTTGGACAAAACCCTGAAAGTATTTGAGATTCCCGATGCGTATATGGCACATTACCGCTTCCCTGCCGGTATGCACGAATTTACGCCCGATAATACCTACACAGGCGAAAACCGCCAACGCGGGGCAATGATTAGCTTTGTGATGAACCCCAAAGATGCCAAAACAAAAACCGACACCGTGAAGGTGGAAGTAGTAGCAGCCAACGGCGAAGTAGTGCGCACCTTCCGCGCAGGCGGCAAACCGGGCTTAAACCGCATCTACTGGAACTTCAGCAAGAAAGGGGTGCGCTTCCCGGGACAACCCAAGCCAACCAACCCGAACGCTCCCGAACCTGCGGGCGGAACAGTTGTTCCGGGCACTTATACCATTCGCATCAGCTATGCGGGCGTAAAAGACTCTGCCAAAGTGAACGTATTGCACGACCCACGCTACGAAACCACACCCGAAATTCTGGCCGCGCGCGAAAAACTACAAAATGATATGATGGGCTATGTCAGCAAAGCAACCGAGGTAGCAGATAATATCCGCAGCGGTCAAGACAAGATTGCACAAGTAACCCGTTTGCTGGGCGAGCGCAGCGATGACAAAGCCAAAGCCATTAAAAAGGCAGGCGATGAACTTCGCAAAAAGCTCACCGATTTGAACAAGAAAATCAGCGGCGACAATGAATTGCAAGGGATTGTACGCCGTCCCGATGCGGTAACAGCCGTTATCGGCGAGGCAATGTCGTACTTCCGCACCACACAAGGAATGCCCGGCAGCAACGAACAAGCAGTTATTAATCGGGCTATAGAGGCTATCACTAATTTGGTGAAACAAGCTAACGATTTATTTACCAATGACTGGGCAAACTACCAGAAATTGGTGAATGAAGCCAATATCACCATAGTGGAAGCTATGCCCGAAGTGAAGTAATATCGGTCAGCAGGATACCCAAAACGGGTTTCCCGCATTGCAGCATTACATCCGTTTGTTATACTTAAATCCGACGGGTCTCTAAGCCTGTCGGATTTTAAGTATCCGATTTTCAAAAATTCACACAAAAAATTTTTTGCAAAATCACTTACGGCTTTTTAAACACAAACCTGACAGGTTTCTAACACCTGTCAGGTTTAATCGCTTGTTTTCCAATAATTTACACAAAAAATTTTTCGCAAAATCACTTGCACTTTTGTATAAACAGAAACGGTAAAAAGCAAAATCCCGACAAGTTTTCAATGACTTGTCGGGATTTTTGTTGTCGTCAAACTGTGGCGATTAGTTAGCGCCGATGGCCGTCAATATATCATTGCTCATAGGCTTGATACCGGAGCCATAAAACTTCACCAATTCACCCTTTTCGTTAATCAAGTACTTGCAGAAATTCCACTTAGGCGCATCACTGTTCCATCCGTTTAACTCTTTGGTAGAGAGCCACTTGTAAAGCGGGTGCATGTCATCGCCTTTAACGGAAATTTTCTCAAACATTTGGAAAGACACTCCGTAGGTTGTGCGACAAAACTCGGCAATTTCTGCATTGCTGCCCGGCTCTTGGTTGCCGAAGTTATTCGCGGGGAAGCCCAAAATAACCACTTTGTCGCCGTGTTTCTTGTTGAGTTCTTCCAACTCGGCATACTGTGGAGTGTAGCCGCATTTGGAGGCTACGTTTACAAGCAGCACTTTTTTGCCTTTGAACGTGCTGAAGTCCACCTCATTACCGTTGATGTCCTTCATTTTAAAATCGTAGAAAGAGGGTTTTTCCTGCATGGTTGTTGTATTAATAATGCTTGCCTCAGCCGTTTCCGGTCCGGATTTAGTTTCGTTGGCACCCACACAAGCACTTACAAACAGTAAACAAGCTAAAAAGATGTGGTTCATAATAAATTAGAAGAGGTTTAAAAATTCATTGCAACTACAACAAGTGTTGTTACACATTTGTTCGGCTTCGGCGCTAAATTTTTAATGCGCTTTTCGCAGATTGCAAATCGCGGTAGAACGATTGCTCGGTTGCCTCTGAGTAGCGAATGGCGCGCTGCCTGAAATTTTCGTAGGATTCATACACTTTCTTGCTGACGGGGTCTGTCGCAATCATCTCGCGCACAACTTCCAGCAATTGCTCGTTCATTGCCGCCAATACGTCGGCAGGAAAACGGCGCAGTTCTTTTTTCTCTTCCTGAATCAGTTTGTCCAAATATTCGGCATTTTTTGCCTCTGCCTCTGCAAAAATAGTCGTGTGCAGGTGCATAATAGCTGTTTCTAAAATCGCTTTCAGGTCGTCGGTGAGTTCTGCCAGCGCATTTTTATTGACAAGAACTTCCAACGGCGTTCCGGGCTCTTGCCATCCCGGGTAGTAGTAGTATTTGGCTACGCGATGTAAGCCCAACAGGTAGTCATGGAAGGGGCCAATCCACTCGCAGGCATCAATTACGCCGCGCTCCAAATTGGTGTAAATCTCTGCACCGGCAACCGTAATGGGCGAACCGCCGATTTTTTTTACCACCTTACCGCCCAGCCCGGGGATGCGCATAATCAGCCCTTTAAAGTCATTGATGTTGTTGATTTCGCGGTTGAACCAGCCGCCCATTTGCATACCTGTGCATCCGCCAAGGTAAGGGACAATGTTAAAAGGTGCATATACCTCCTGCCAGAGTTGTAGCCCTCCGCCGCCAAGAATCCAAGCAATCATCTGCTGGGAGTTCATGCCAAAGGGAATGGAAGCGAAAAATTGGGATGCCTGCACACGCCCCGCCCAATAGTAAGGAGCCGAATGCCCCAGTTCGACTGCGCCAAGACTGACCGCCTCAAAAACTTCATAGGCAGGAATGAGTTCGCCCGCACCGTACACCTGAATTTGTATGCGACCATCGGTCATTTTCTCGACCAAGCGGGCAAACTTATCTACATTTTCACCCAAAACGGGAAAATGCGGCGGCCAAGTAGTTACCATTTTCCAGCGAAAAATCTTGTCAGATTTTCGCGTTTTTTGTGCCTGATTCTCGCTGTCTGCCGACCGGCAGGCTGCCAATCCGCCACTTGCGGCAAGTACTGCCAATGTGCCTTTTTTAAGAAAGTTGCGCCTTTTAAACGTATCCATACAACAAATTTATAAATTTGGCTCAGTATGAAGTATTTGCCCTCAAATAAAGCGTTGCGAACGGTCATGACCGCTGTAATCGCATTGTTGGCAGGACTGCTTTCACTGCCGGCTGAGGCTCAAAAAAAGGGAAGTGCAAAAACCTCCACCAAAACTCCCGTAAAAAAAGTCAATGCTGTTGTTAAAACACCTCCCAAAGTAGAATATAACCGTCCGCTGAAAGGCAAAACTATCCGAGTAGTGCTTGACCCCGGGCACGGCGGCCATGACCCGGGCACGCTTCGCAGTTCTCAAAAGTTCAGCCACGAAAAAGATATCGTACTGGAAATCAGTCAATTGGTTGCCAAATACATAGATGAAAACTTAGAAAACATAGAACTGATTCACACAAGACAGGCCGATAATTTTGTCAGCTTAGAGGAACGAGTAAAATTGGCAAACAGTGCCGAAGCAGATTTTTTTGTAAGCATCCACTGCAACGCCAATCCGCGCTCGTGGGTAAGCGGCACGCAAGTACACATCCACGACCACGCCTTCGTGCGCAGCCTTGCATTAGCCCAAAGCATTGACGAGGAATTTCGCGTGCGGGCACGCCGCCCAAGTCGCGGCATCTTTAATACCAAAGACCGACGGCACAGCCTTTACGTATTGCAGTACACCACCATGCCGGGCGTATTGGTTGAAATCGGCTTCTTATCGAATAAAGAAGAGGAACGCTATCTGAACGGGCAATATGGCAAGGAAATTATTGCCTCCGCTATTTACCGTGGTTTACGCAACTATCTGGTAGCAGCAGAAACAGGTGTGCGATTCAAAACAGACAGCCCTGCCGGCAGAAAGCAGTTGGCAGAAGAAAAAGCCGACAGCGAAAAAATCCGCTATCGGGTGCAGATTACTGCCTCCGAAAAGAAGATTCCCATGACGCATCAGGACTTTAAAAAACTCAAAATGCCCGTTAAGGAGCACCTGTTCGAGGGGGAAACCTATCGCTACCGATATACGGCGGGCGATGCGTTTGATGACATTACAAAAGCCACCGAACTGATGCGGGAAGTACGAAAAAAAGGCTTTCCCGATGCCTACCTGATTATTGACCCGCAACAAAGAGCTGAGGCCATCAAAAAGTAGCGCTTATTTGCATATGTGCTTACAATGATGCAATTTTGCAGCTATTTAGAATGGTTCTAAATTATATCTCTGCATTTATGAAATTCACCTCTTTAATTGCAGCTGCAGCATTGATGCTGTTAGCTGCCTGCGGCGGCCAAAACAACCAAAGCAATCAGGAAGCTGCCACAACAGACTCACTTGTTGTGAATGTGTACACACATCGCCACTATGACGCTGACAAACAACTTTTTGCCGAATTTGAGAAAGAAACAGGTATTAAGGTAAATGTTAAAACTGCCAGCGCCGACGAGTTGCAAAAACTCATGGAAATGGAAGGCGCTAATTGCCCGGCCGACTTGCTGCTGACCGTTGATGCAGGTCGTTTGGTGCGTGCCAAAGAAAAAGGTCTGTTGCAACCCGTACAGTCGGAAATATTGAATGCCAATATTCCTGCTAACCTACGCGACAGCGAAGGCTACTGGTATTCGCTCACACAGCGCGGCCGTGTGATTGTTTACAACAAAGCCAAAGTAAAACCTTCCGATTTGAGTACTTATGAAGACTTGACAAGTGCGAAATGGAAAAAACGTATTTTAGTGCGCCCGTCCGACAACATCTACAATCAATCGCTGTTGGCTTCCATCATTGCACACAAAGGCGAAGAAGTTGCTCTGCAATGGGCGAAAGGCATTGTAGCCAATATGGCGCGCGAACCCAAAGGCAACGACCGCGACCAGATTTATGCAGTTGCCAACGGAGAAGGAGACGTAGCTATTGTCAATACCTATTACTTAGGGCAAATGCTAAACTCAAAAGAAGCAGCTGACACTGTGGCTGCACAAAAAATCGGCATCTTTTTCCCCAATCAGGCCGACCGCGGCACGCACATGAACGTGAGTGGCGGAGGTGTTGCCAAATATGCCCCCAACAAGGCGAATGCCATCAAATTGTTAGAGTTTTTGTCTTCCGATAAAGCACAACAAGTTTTTGCAGAAGGTAATCAGGAATACCCTGTGAAACCGGGCGTGCCACTCTCTGCCACCTTGGCAAGTTGGGGTGCTTTCAAAGGCGATACGTTGAATATTGTGGAGTTGGGCAAACTGAATGCCGCTGCCGTAAAAATATTTGATGCCGCCGGCTGGAAATAATGCTTTCATAAAGCCCTATTGCACATAAAGCCATCTCCGAAATAAGAGATGGCTTTTATCTTTCCTCACGCAGCCGCTGATTTTCGCGTTGCAGGCGCACCACTTCCAAATACAGCAACTCATTGGTCTCTGTAATCTGACGGTTTAAATCCGCAAGTTCGCGCAGCAGTTCCCGTCGGGCAGATACAGAAGCTGTTAAGCTAACCTCTTCCTCCAATCGTCGGTTAAATGCCTTCATAATTGCGTCCAATTCCAAGGCTGCCTCGTTGAGGCGATTCAGGCAATACTCCAATTCCTGCGGGTCGTTTCGGTCAGTCTTTTGTAAGACAAGCACCAGCCCCATAATGCGGGCAAGCGGTGCACGTACTTGGTGTGCATGAAACTCTCCATACTCTTGCAATTGCTTGTTGCGAAGGGTCAAGTCCTTGGTTTTGGCCCTGATGATATTGGCTAACTTCCGGTTAATCAAATCTAAGCGATGTTGTTTTGCTTGAAGATTATGGGTAAGTTGTGCCAGTTCTTCATTTGCCAATTGTGTGTCGCGCAGCAATTGGACAATATTATCCTCCGATGTCAAGTTGATATGCTGCAAATAGCCGAATCCCAAAAAGAACATGGTAAAATTGACCAATGCCGAAATAACATAAAGCGCATTGGGAGGCATTTCCTCAGACTCGTAAATCGGATAGAACAGCCGCGTTCCAAGAAATTCGGAGCCAAAAAAATTAGCAATCACTATACCCGTACCAATTGCCATCAGCCACCTTTCGCGAATGCTTATGAGCACCATCGGCAAAATAAAAGTGGCAATGATTGTAAACTTAACGTAATACTCATTCCTCTCCGATAGGCCAAACAGCATGTAAACACCTGCCAGCGTTCCGATTTGAGGAGCAAGAATAACCGCTATGCGTGCCAAATTATGATATCCCTGTTGGTTGAGCAGTATGGCACTAAAACTGATGCAAGCAGCCAGCAACATTACTCCAACGTAAAAAAATTTATCAGGAGCCAGCAGCGTATAAAAAATAATAGGCAATCCGCTAATAATGGACAGTTGATTGCTTAAAACAACCCTTTTATATAAATCGGGGTCGCGAATATTGGTTGTTCCTGTATAACTCAGGCGTTTCCATAGGATTGTGAGGCGTTTCATGCAGCCCGTCTGTTAGTATTCTACAAATATGCTTATTTTGGCAATAAAATCTTGAAATTTTATGCTCACAATAGGGTATGACTTAGGCAGTTCGTCTGTAAAGGCGGTTCTGATGGATGTAGAAAAAGGACTTTTGCTCGCATCGGCAACTGTTCCGGCAGATGAAATGCCTATTCATGCGCCGCAAGCAGGTTGGGCAGAGCAGCCGCCGCAGATGTGGTGGGATTATGTACAACAAGCAACCCGACAACTTCTTTCAAAAGCGCCGCAGGTATCGCCTCAGGCAATTCAAGCCATTGGTATATCCTATCAGATGCACGGGCTTGTGCTGGTAGATGAGGCGGGCAATCCGCTGCGCCCGTCTATTATCTGGTGCGACAGTCGGGCAGTTACAACGGGCGAACAAGCCTTAAAAGCCATCGGGCAGGAAAAATGCCTTCGCCACCTGCTCAATTCGCCGGGCAATTTTACGGCTTCCAAATTGCGTTGGGTAATTGAAAACGAACCGACGATATACCATAACGCCCGCTATTTCATGCTCCCGGGCGACTTCATTACATTGCAAATGACGGGAAAGGCAACGACTACCGCCTCGGGGCTTTCAGAAGGCATACTGTGGGATTTTGCAGCAGGCCAACCAGCCGATTTCCTCATGCAACATTACGGGATTCGTCGCGAAATGCTGCCCGAAATAGTGCCTACTTTCGGCATACAGGGCGAACTCACCCCCCATGCGGCAGCACAACTTGGACTGGCAGCAGGAACGCCCGTTACTTACAGGGCAGGCGACCAACCCAATAATGCTTTTTCGCTCCACGTGCTAAACCCGGGTGAGGTTGCAGCTACGGCAGGCACTTCGGGTGTTATTTACGGGGTCGGAGAAAATGCCATCCCCGCCCCCGATATGCGTTTTAATACCTTTCTGCACGTCAATCACCGTTCTGAAACGCCGCGCATGGGTGCGTTGCTTTGTGTGAACGGCACCGGCAGCATGAATGCATGGCTGCGCCGCAACATCTGCCCAGAACTGTCCTACGATGCCATGAATGAGTTGGCAGCCACTGCCCCCCAAGGCGCTGACGGCGTGCGGGTTTATCCTTTTGGCAATGGTGCAGAGCGAGTGCTGTCAAACCGCGACGCAGGGGCGCAAATCAAAGGTGTGCAATTCAACCGACACAGCCGTGCACATTTGCTCAGGGCAGCACAGGAAGGGATTGTTTTTGCACTTTGGTACGGCATGAAAGCCATGCAGGAAACAGGCATCCGATTTGAAACAATTCGCGCAGGGCACGCCAACATGTTTCTCAGCCCGTTGTTTGCCCAAACCTTGGCAACGTTGAGCGGTGCAGCCATTGAATTGTTCAATACCGACGGTGCACAGGGCGCGGCACGCGGTGCAGCCATCGGTGCGGGGCTTATCGGCGAATCCGAAGCATTCAGCCGCCTGCAATGCCTCCGCCGCATAGAGCCGGAAATTACACAACAGGCTGACTTACAAGCTATTTATGCCAACTGGGAGAAAGAAATAACAGCGTAGCTCGTCGGTTAAGCGGCCAATCCGCTTGGCTTTGTGATTTCGGAGTAAGCAGTTGAGCAATTTTAAACGCATAAGTACGTTGCACGCGCTGCGGATTTCAGGCGAATGACAACACAGCACACTTTTCAATTGCTTAACTTGCTACCTCAAACACAGCCCCGTCTACGGCTGCCAGCGTTGCGGGAAATACCTCACATGCTTCATTGAGCAGTACATCCACCTCGCGGTAGCGCACCGAAAAATGCCCCAGCAACAACTGCCCGACTTGGGCTTTGCGAGCAATGGTAGCCGCTTGCCGTGCCGTAGAATGGAAAGTTTCTTTGGCGCGGTCTGCCATGTCGTCGGCGAAGGTGGCTTCGTGATAAAGCAAACTCACACCTTTTACCCACTCAATTACCGGTTCGTGGTAGAGCGTATCGGAACAATAGGCATAGCTGCGCAGTGGCTTAGGGGGCAGCGTATAGTCGGCTGCAAGCAGTGTCTTTCCTTGCCACAGTACATCTTCGCCGCGTTTCAAAGCCTGCAAATGCCCGAAAGGTAAGTTTGCGGGCAGCCGTTCTTTTATCAGGTTGCGCGGTTTTTCCTTTTCGCGAAACAAAAAGCCAACCACGGGCAGCCCGTGTAACAGCGGAAAAGTACTCACCATAATTGTTTCATTGTCAATAATAACCGCAGGATTTTCCATGTCCAACGGATGAAAATGTAGCGGAAAATGCAGCACAATACCCGTGCATCGGAATTGCACGGTCAGAACTTCCGCCAATTCGCGCGGGGCATAGAGGTCAATGGGTCGGGTACGCCCTTGCAGGCTCATGCTGGACAGCAGCCCTACCAGCCCCAAGTAATGGTCGCCGTGCAGGTGACTGATGAGGATGTGCCGAATGCGGCTTGCTTTTACGCCAAACTTCTGAATTTGCATTTGCGTGCCTTCGCCGCAGTCAATCAGGTAGAGTTGTTCGTTGAAATTAACCACTTGTGCAGGCAGCCCCCTCCCCCAGCCCGGGGTTGCGGACGAACTGCCGAGTATAGTAACGTTGAAAATCATAATAGCCAATAATACACCGATGATTAGGTTGGTTATGAGCGTATTATTCGCTGCTTGAAAAATAAGATTGCTCCGATTTCGCTGCATGAAAAAGACGCAATTGCATTTCAACCGCTTGAATGCGTTTTCTTGCCATCATACAATATTCGGGACTTATGTCTATGCCGATATATCGCCTGCCTGTTTCACAAGCCACTCGCAGGGTTGTACCGCTGCCGCACATAGGGTCAAAAACAATATCGCCCGGATTAGTCCATGAAATAATATGGTCTCTTACTAATTGGCACGGAAAAGGAGCAGGATGTCCTTTAGCTTCTTGGTCTTCTTCTTTTTTGCCTACCACATATTCCCAAATATTACCTTTGATTTTCTTGTCTTTCACGGGTTTAGCGAGCTTCTCGCGTACCTGTTCATTTTTTGAATAATTTTTATAAGTTGTTCCGTTTAACTCAAGACCGGCGTGCATACAATCGACCATAATCGGATTATGCGTTTTTACAACTCCTTTGCTCAATACGAACATGTATTCAAACTCATTATTATAGCGTTTGCGGTAAATCTGAGGTATGGGATTGCGTTTGCGAAAAATCATTGTGTCGTGCAAATTAAATCCGATTTCCTTGAAATAAAGTGCCTGTCTAAAACTTGTACCTGTTTCGCTTGCATCAATTGTAGCGTCTGCAACTACCCATACTACTACGCCACCGGGTTTGGTAATTCTATAGAGCTCTCGGGCAATCTCTTCAAACGGAAATACATATCCCTTGTAGTTTCTCAAATCATCATATGGAGGCGAAGTAACAGTTAAGTCGATAAAATCATCAGCAAAATTTTGCATCACATCCACACAATTTCCTTCGATGATACTGTTAATAAACGATTCCATAGTTAATCCCGTCATTTGATATTGAATAACCCGTTATCTGAAACAGCCTGAATGGTTGCTATTCTTCTCTCAATCTGATGTACTTTCATCAGTTCTGCAATTGCTTCCTCGCGGCTCATTTGCATAATTTTTTCACGCTCTTGCGCCAGAAAACCTAATGCTTCTTCTTTACCCAAAATGATTGAATGATTAGCAATTGCCTTTTCCTGCGCCCACAAAAGCCCTATTTCTTCGGCGAAAGAAAGCATAACTTGGTTTATCGCCAACCAATAATCATTTGCAATGTCAGACGGGTTTAGTGCAGCAATGGTTTTAAACACCTGCTCTAACAGTGTTGTGGCTTTTGTTTTTCCTGCCGTAACGGCATAATTGATAAGTACCGCTAAATGAGAGTAAGTAAAAATACACACATTTCGGGTAGTTGCTTGCCGATATATTTGACTTTTTCTGCCGGGTAATTGATAAATCGGGCAAACAACCATTGCATAAGGTTTACCTCGTTTCCAGCCTGCCATTGCTTCTATTTTGAAATCCTTTTGGTTTTTAGCTGTACGACTCAATCGGAATGATTTTGCATCGGCAACAAAGCTGAAAATCGAAGAAAACGTCTCAACATCAGCTGCATCAGCCCTTTCTCTAAGAACAATGCTCTGCATTCCTAAACTTCTGTATGCCAACGCCAATAAGCAATCGGTATATTTTGAATATAGTTTTTCTTCGCTACTGTCATGCTCATAAATTTCCGGGATATTGCCGCAAAGTCTTAAATGATCTACCAGAGCTGTGATGCCCTCATTTTTAATCTCTTCTTCCAACTCTTTTTCTAAGCGGGTTGCATCTGCGCCAAAATTGCCGCTTAACTTTTGGATTTCAGTAATCCAAAATTGCCGTCGTTGAACAGCTTTGGGGGATATGATGCTATTTTCGGTCATTATTATTATTCTCAAATCCCCGTATAATTAAACGGACTTACCGCCAACATTTCTGCCTTAACTGCTTCGGAAATTTCCAGTGAGCGGATAAATGTTGCAATGCTTTCCTGCGTAATACCACCCTGCCCGCGGGTGAGTGCTTTCAGGGTTTCGTAGGGTTGCGGATAGCCTTCGCGGCGAAGAATGCTTTGCAGTGCTTCGGCAACCACTGCCCAGTTGTTACTCAAATCGGCGTGCAGGCGGCTTTCATCGGGCGTGATTTTGCCCAATCCCTTTTTGAGCGATTGCAGCGCCACTACCGTATGCGCCAGCGGTACGCCCACATTGCGCAACACCGTAGAATCGGTCAAATCACGTTGCAGGCGCGAAACGGGCAGTTTTTCCGATAAAAAGCCAAAAATGGCATTGGCATAGCCCAAATTGCCTTCCGCATTTTCAAAATCAATCGGATTAACCTTGTGCGGCATGGCAGAAGAACCAACCTCACCGGCAACTGCCTGCTGTTTGAAATAGCCCATGGAAATGTACGTCCAAACGTCGCGGGCAAAGTCAATCAAAATGGTATTGATGCGGCGCAGCGCGTCAAATAATGCTGCCAAATGGTCGTAGTTTTCAATTTGCGTAGTCCACTGCGCGCGTCGCAAACCGAGTTTTTCATTCACAAATCGGTTGGCGAAATCCTGCCAATCAACCGTCGGGTAAGCAACCTTATGCGCGTTCATATTGCCCGTAGCACCGCCGAACTTAGCACTGTAAGGAGCTGATTGCAAGGCTTTTAGCTGTTCTTCCAAGCGATAGACAAACACCTGAATTTCCTTGCCTAACCGAGTAGGCGAAGCAGGCTGCCCGTGCGTAAAAGCAAGCATCGGCAGGTTTGCCCATTGCGCCGCCATTGCTGCAAGTTTTTGCATCACATCGCCCAAAAGCGGCAGATAAACCAATGTTACAGCCTCTTTCAGCGACAGCGGAATAGCTGTATTGTTTACATCTTGCGAAGTAAGCCCAAAATGAACAAACTCTTGATAATGAGCTATTTGCAGACGCTCAAAGTGCGATTTGATAAAATACTCAACCGCCTTAACATCGTGATTAGTCGTTTTTTCTATGTCCTTGATTTGCTGCGCATCCTTTGCGGAAAAGTTGCGGTAAATATCGCGCAGCGGCTCAAACAAGTTGCGGTTAAAGCCTGCCAATTGTGGCAACGGCAACTCACAAAGGGCAATAAAATATTCAATTTCAACCTGTACGCGGTAGCGAATAAGCCCTTGTTCGGAAAAAAACGGGGCGAGCGTTTCGGTTTGTTTTCTGTAACGCCCGTCTATCGGGGAAATTGCAGAAAGTGAGGAAAGTTCCATGCAAAGCCTTATTAAGCGGCAAATATCGGATTTTTTTTCGTCGTTATTCCCGCAAACTTTGTTACTTTGCTTTATCGTTTTTTAAACTTTGGAACAATGAACGAAGGATTCAACCCCGAAAAAATTGCGGCACTCAAAGAACAGTGCAAGCAAGCCAAGAAGTCATTCATATACGTAACCGACGAGCAACAGCCCGATGAGGACTCCGCCTATTTCCAATTTGTAGGCAAGCACGACGGAAAAGAAGTAATCTTCGATGCTTTTATCTACACCCTGCGTGCCGAGTACGAAATGGCTGTATTTGATTTGGCAGAGCAACGCATCAAGGAAAAATTCCCGAACTACACCAACTACGACGAAGCCACCGAAGAGCAGCAAGACTATTTGGATTTGCTCATTGACGAAATAGAAAGCGAAGACGAGGTAGGTGTTTCCGAATTTGTAAACATCGAAGAAGCTGTTGATTTCGGCATCGGCATTGACATCTGCCTCAATGTGGATGAAATCAACGACGAGGTGATTGAAAAATTCGTTCGCGAATTTAACGACGGCACATTAGAG
This sequence comes from Rhodoflexus caldus, assembly GCF_021206925.1. Classification (NCBI taxonomy): domain Bacteria; kingdom Pseudomonadati; phylum Bacteroidota; class Cytophagia; order Cytophagales; family Thermoflexibacteraceae; genus Rhodoflexus; species Rhodoflexus caldus. The sequence goes on from NZ_JAJPRF010000006.1 coordinate 25,541, forward strand.
TTAGACGATTCGGTGTATTCGTTCAGCTATGCCGCCGAGGAAGGCGACGAAGAGTAGTCCGGTTGAAAGGCTATCCAACACGTAAAATCCTGTCAGGTTTCAGAAACCTGACAGGATTTTTGCCAACTGACTGCGTCGGCAACAATATAATCAGTGTTTATTCGTAAAATTTACAACCATCAGCATTTCTAAAATCAGCAATTAAGACAAGACATGGAAAACTCAACCGGTACCAATCAGGCTGCCGACTTAGAACAGGAATTTCTTACCCAAATCACCAACTACGGCTTTATTATTGAGCGAACAACCAAACGCATCCGCCAAAATCTGCAACGCCGTTTCAATGCGCATCATTTCGGCGTAACGGTTGACCAGTGGGTCGTGCTGGACTGTATCCGCCAAAACCCGAGCATCAGCCAAAACGAAATTGCCGACCGCACCTTTAAAGATGCCCCCACCGTTACGCGCATCATCGACCAACTCTGTAAAAAAGGATTGACCACCCGTTCGGTAGATGAAAACGACCGCCGCAGGTTTATTGTCGAACTCACCCCCAAAGGTCATAAAAAGGTCAGCCAAATGCTTCCCGTTGTTATTGAGATGCGCAAAGACGGCTGGAAAGGACTTGATATTACTGACTATCAAAAACTTATGCACATCATGAGCACCATTTTCAACAACTTGGATTAGGCGCGAAAAATTTTTTTCGGTTATTATGCTTGCATAACATTTTTTTCTTTACTTTTGTATTGTTATGCACGCATAACAATTTTCTCTTTGTGCACCTAAATCATTAAACGCTGTATATTATGGAAATGGTAGAAAGAAAAGAAGCCCTCAAAGGCGGAGAGTTCCTGATTCGCGAATCTGAAGCCCATGATGTATTCATCCCTGAGGACTTTACCGAAGAGCAACGCATGATGGCGCAAGCCTGTACGGACTTCCTGCGCACCGAAGTTTTCCCCAATGTGGACAAAATGGAAGATGTAGAGTCCGGCTTCACGATTGAGTTGATGAATAAAGCCGGCGAGCTTGGCCTTTTGGGGATCTCTGTTCCCGAAGAATACGGCGGATTGGGCATGAGTTTCAATACCTCAATGCTTGTTGCCGACGTATTGGGCACGGGCGGTTCTTTCTCTACTGCGTTTGGTGCACATACAGGCATAGGCACGCTGCCGATTCTGTACTACGGCAACGAAGAACAAAAGCGCAAATACTTGCCAAAATTGGCTACCGGCGAGTGGAAAGCCAGCTACTGCCTCACCGAACCCGATGCAGGTTCAGATGCCAATTCGGGCAAAACCAAAGCGCGCCTGAGCGAAGACGGCAAACACTACATCATCAACGGGCAAAAGATGTGGATTACAAACGCAGGTTTTGCCGATTTGTTTATCGTTTTTGCCAAAATTGATGACGATAAAAACCTGACTGCATTCATTGTAGAAAAGTCATACGGCGGCATTACGATGAACGACGAAGAAAAGAAACTTGGTATCAAAGGTTCTTCTACCCGTCAGGTATTTTTCAATGATTGCCACGTGCCCGTAGAAAATATGCTTTCTACACGCGGCAATGGTTTTAAAATTGCCGTAAATATTCTCAATATCGGTCGTATTAAATTGGCTGCTGCCGTTATTGGTGCTTGCAAAGACGTGATTACGATGGCTACCAACTATGCCAACGAACGCAAGCAATTCGGCAAGTCTATTTCTTCTTTCGGTGCTATCAAGCACAAAATCGGTGAGATGACTGCCCTGACCTATGCCACCGAGTCGGCAGCCTATCGTGCAGGTCAGTGCATCGAAGATAAAATCAATGCGCTGATTGCCGAAGGCATGGACGAGGCACAAGCCAAACTCAAAGGCGTAGAGCAATTTGCCATTGAGTGCGCCATTATGAAAGTGCACGGCTCCGAGGTGTTGGACTATGTGGTAGACGAAAGCCTGCAAACCTACGGCGGCATGGGCTTCTCCGAAGAAGCTCCGATGGCACGCGCTTACCGCGATGCACGTATCACACGCATCTATGAAGGCACAAACGAAATCAACCGCATGTTGCTAGTAGGTATGATTCTGAAGCGTGCAATGGCGGGCGAATTGGATGTTCTCGGCCCTGCAATGGCTGTTGCCAAAGAACTGACCAGCGTTCCTACTTTCGGTGCAATTGATGCCTCCGTACTGTTTGCCGAAGAAAAAGAAACTATCAAAGGCTTGAAAAAAGCCGTGCTGATGGTAGCAGGCAAAGCCGCCCAAACTTTCGGCCCTGCCTTGGAAGAACAGCAGGAAGTAATGATGCACGTAGCCGATATGATTATTGAAACCTACGTAGCCGAGTCTGCCCTGTTGCGCACCGAAAAACTGATTGGTATCCGCGGTGAGGCTGCTTGCCAACAATACATCAACATGGCACGCCTGTATCTGAACCGCGCAGTGGATAAAGTAGCTTACCACGGCAAAGAAGCTATCAACAGCTTTGCTACCGGCGACGAGCAGAAAGTAATGCTGATGGGTCTGAAGCGTTTTGCAAAGATGAATCCTATCAATGCAACGGCTATTCGCCGCGAGTTGGCTGACTTTGTGATTGAGCAAAACAAGTATCCTTTCTAATTCATCATATTTCCATTTCATTTGTTCCTGATACAAGCATGAGTCTGATGGCTTATGCTTGTATGCTTTTCAGGTCATTCACCTCCAAACATCCTCCCGCTCATGGAACGCTACCTCAAAAACACCTATTTTATTGACCATGAAAGCCATGCCATTCGGGCTTTTGTAGCAAATGTTGATTTTTCGGCAGCCCGTACAGCTACGGAAAAGGCTGTCAGGTTGTACTACGCTGTTCGCGATGGCTTTCGCTATAACCCGCACAACATATCCATGCAGCCCGAAGACTTCCGCGCAAGCGTGCAAGTGCAACGCAGCGAGGGGCATTGCATAGACAAGGCTACCATTTTGGCAGCAGCGGCGCGCGCCGTCGGTATCCCGTCAAGATTAGGTTTTGCCAACGTAACCAACCACATCGGCACGGAAAAATTAGAGAAAATTCTGGGCACTAATATTCTGGTTTTCCACGGATTCACCGAGTTGTACTTGGAAGGACAATGGGTAAAAGCCACCCCTGCCTTCAATGCAGCCCTTTGCGAAAAACTCAACGTAGAACCGTTGGAGTTTAACGGTCGTGAAGATTCTATTTTTCAGCAATTCAGCCGCAACGGCAACCGCTTTATGGAATACCTGCACGACTACGGCTCATTTGATGACTTGCCCTTTGAGCAAATGATTGGTGAGTGGAAGAAGCATTATCCAAAACTGTTTACCGATGAAATTAAACAGTTGATTGTCTGATATTCCGCAAAAAGACACCTTGAAACAAATGATTGCCCACTTCTAACCGTTGCGTGTGTCTGCTCACACGACTATTGTCGCTTTTTTAGATACACATAACGCATTAATTTGCGCAAACGCTGAGCTACGCAAATGGGATTGCATAAGCACGCGGATTATACAAAAGCGCAAGAGGTTTACGAAAAATATTTTATGTAAGTTATTGAAATACAGATATACAAACCTGACAAGCCTTTTAGTCCTGTCGGGTTTGTATATATTACGGATGACGCGATTTTCACTAGTTGTTTAAAAATCCGAAATGCTATTTTTTTATTCACCCTCCAATCGGGAAGTTGTTAATTGTCGTATGCCAATGTGATTTCCTTACTGATTGGCTGGCATTCGTTATTACATCCGTCTTTAAATTTGACATATACCCGTTTCAAACCTGCCCCATCGCGCAGCGACCATTGCTTAGTAGCTTGATAGGGCTCCCAAGTAACCCCATCATCAAATTTAGGAGAGTTGGAAACCAGCATAAATTTAGCTTTGCGGGCATTGAGCTCGAGCGTTACAAGGGTTGTTTTCGTAAGCGTTTGATTACCGACAAATTTAATCAGCCCGGGTATAGGCGCATCTGTATCTAAATAAATATTGTCGTAGGCAATACCCGATTCATTACCGGCCTCATCCCGAAACTTTACATAAATGGTTTTTTCACCGTCGCCCGGCGAAACACTCCATTCTTTGCTTTCTCTTACAGGCTCCCATGCCGCATTGTTAAAGTATTTGTTATTGCTAATCATCATTTCCTTGGCACCTTCTACCTGAATATCCAACTTAACTCTGCCGCTTGCAGCATTGGTACATTCTTCGTTATTATTGATGACAACTTTTTCATTAACAGGTTCTTGACGGTCGAGTATGATGTTGGCTACCACAGGTTGCGTTTCATTGCCTGCCTTGTCGCGGAACTTGGCAAATACCTGTTTTTCGCCATCTTCGCCATCCAATTTCCAGTTATACAGGTAGTTTTCAAAGCGTTGCCATTTGGCATCCTTGAAATCTTTATTGTTGCTAATCATCATTTCGGTAGCATCTTGTACAGACAAACGCAGCGTTACCAACTTATTAATATTGGTACAATAGCGCGCTCCGTTGTTAATTTTTATATCGCCGCCCTTAGGAGCAGTCATATCTAAACCGATGCGGTCGTAGGCTACCTGCGATATGTTGTTTACTCGGTCTTTGAATTTGACAAATACCATTTTTACCCCGTCTTCGCCAACGAGCGTCCAGTCTTTGGTTGTTGCATAAGGCTCCCACTTTGCTCCCCGAAAATCGTAAAAATTAGATATCATCATTTCTACGGCATCCTGAGCGACTAATTCCAGTTTTACCTGTTGGAGTTTTACTTGTTGGTTCTCGGCCAAAATTTTCACAGAACCTTTTTTAGGGGGTGTTCTGTCCAGAATAATATCATCGGAATAGACGGCGGATTCGTTGCCGGCCTCGTCTTTAAATTTGACATATACTGTTTTTACACCATCAGTACCGGCCAATACCCAACTGATATTCAGCTCGGAATAGCCGCGCCAGCGTTCGCCCGAAAAATCAGGCGTATTGGAAATCATCATCAGGGTTGCCTGCTTGGCTCTCACCTTCAATACCACAACCTTATCTATATCATTAGTAATAGAGTCCCCTCTGTTGATGACAACACTGCAATCAAACGGAGGTTTGCGGTCTAAGATAATATTGTCGGCTACCACATCCGACTCATTACCTGCTTGGTCGCGGAACTTAACCACCACGTTTTTCAAGCCGTCTTCGCCTTCCAATTCCCACTCGGCACTGGTTGCATACGGCTGCCATTTGCCGCCTGTAAAAGTGCTGTTGTTAGATATCATCATTTCTGTAGCTCCTCTGGCAAAAAGCATCAGGTTTACTTTTTTGCCGGGATGCGTGGTAAATTCTTTACCGTTGTCTATGGTAACACGGCAATCAACCGGTTTGGTGCGGTCAAGTTTAATTTTGGTGCTTGCAATATCAGAAACGTTGCCTGCTTCATCCCGAAACTTGACATATACGCCTTTTTCACCGTCATCACCCGGGCTTCCGAGTTTCCAGTTTTTGACCTCCGTACGATAAACTTCCCAGCGTGCATTGTAAAAATTGCTGGTATTGCTTATCATCATGTATTTGGCACCTTCGGCAGATATTTTCAAATTGACCGTAGCACTTGTATCGTTGGATATCTTTGACATATCGCCTACGATTTCTACACGAGGCTTGGTCGGCGGTACTCTGTCTAATATAATCTCAGACCATGTGGTCTCGGAGATGTTACCTGCTTGGTCGCGGAATCGGACATATACCCTGCGGTTGCCGTCTTTTTCGGCAAGCGTCCATGCTGCCGCTACATTATAAGGTCGCCATGCCACATTTTGAAAGGAGCTGTCGTTGCTGATTTGCATTTCAAATGCGCCAATAGCAGATAGCCGCAGAGAAACAGACTGACTTTTGGTAAAACGGTTGCCGCCGTCTATCAATACACGGGGCATTTGCGGCGGGTCGGTATCAACAATAATTGCGTCTTGGGCAACGGCCGAATAGTTGCCGGCATCATCGCGGAAACGCACTTGCACTACTCGCTCGCCTTCGCCGGGAGGGTCTAATTTCCACTGAATGGTGCTTTGCATCGGCATCCATTCGGAACCGCCGCGAATAAATACCTCTTTGGCACCCTGCGCACTGAGGAAAAGTGTTACTTCTTCTTTATTGGTGTACTGGTCGCCGTTGTTGATGAGCACTTTCGGGTTCAGCGGCGGCATCATATCCATCAGAATGCGGGCGCTTACCGGTTGCGACACATTGCCCGCCACGTCGCGAAAGCGTGCAAAAATAATTTTTTCGCCGTCTTCGCCTAACAATTGCATTTTTTTGCGTTCGGCATAGGGCACCCACTGCGCACCGACGAAATCGCTTCTGAGGCTTATCTGCATTTCTTTGGCTTCCTGCGCATAGAGTTCTACGCTGACCACACGGTCGCGCGCGTTGGTGAAGCGTGCGCCGCCGTTAATGGTAATGCTACACTCAAAGGGGGGCTGGCGGTCTAATTCTATCACGGTTTCTACAACCTCCGAAACGTTGCCCTGATTGTCTTTGTACATTACATAAACGTTCTTCAAGCCATCGCCATCGGTGGTTTTTAAGCGCCATTTGATGGAGGTTTCGTATGGTCGCCAACGTTGGTTGGGAAAGCTGGGGTCATTGGAAATCATCATTTCGGTTGCTCCCCTGCCAAAAAGCTCAAGTACAACCAAACCCTCAGGGTCATTGGTAATATTTTTTCCGCCGCGCATTCGCACTGCACCATCTATTTGTGCAGATGCCGAGAGAGAGAGGAAACATGTAAGTAATACAGTAAATATGCTATATTTCATACTTGCATAGGGCTATAACCTTTTCATTATCAGGTAGATAAGCCAATGAAAAGCAATCAGACGGGCAAGGGGTAGTTTGCCTTGTATCTATCTAACGTTAAAATTATGCAAAACTTGTACCATCTGTATGCTGCTTATGAAATAGTTGCAGCAGCAGCCCCAGCAAAATCACCGCTGCACAGCCAATCAGGTTGAACCAAAGATATGAAATATTTGTGAATTTCCAGCAAAACAGTACTACCATTTCGGCAAGTATGGCTGCCTGAAAAATCGCCTTTGCTTTTACGCTTTTGACATAGAAGGCGACTAAAAAAATGCCAAGAATGGTGCCGTAAAAAAGTGAGCCAAGTATATTGACCGCTTCTATCAAATTATTGCTCAATGTGCTTGCAAATTCGGCAAACAGGATGGCATAAGCCCCCCACCCGATGGTCATCCACTGAGAGGCTTTGAGATAGTGGGACTCGCTTTCGTTTGGTCTGACAGAGCGTTTATATACGTCAATAACCGTTGTGGAAGCCAGTGCGTTAAGTTCCGATGAGGTAGATGACATAGAGGCGCAAATAACAAGTGCAATGAGCAACCCAATCAGTCCTTTGGGCAGGTAGTTGATGACGAAGGTGAGGAATACATAGTTCGTATCACTGGATTTCCCTTTGCCTTCTGCTTCATTTTGTCGGTGGATAATGGCTAAGGCCTCATTGCGAATATCGCGGGCTGCGCTGTTTTGCGCATCTAACAGTGCTTTGGCATGGTCTATCTGCTGCGGCTCTCCCTGTTTCAGTGCTTCTACCAAAGCAATGGCCTGTTCGCGCTTTTGAGTAAAAACCTGATGATATTTTTGTTCTAATGAAATAAACTCGCTGCCGTTATCCGAACGGCGCACTTTTGCTGCTTCTACCTGATTGAAGTATAAGGGCGGCTCGTGAAACTGGTAAAATACAAATACCATAGCCCCGATAAACAATATCAGAAACTGCATCGGGATTTTGATAAAGCCGTTGAAAATCAACCCCAAACGACTTTCGGTGGTTGATTTCCCCCCCAAGTAGCGCTGTACTTGCGACTGGTCGGTACCAAAATAAGACAATTGTAAAAAAAATCCGCCAATGATGCCCGACCAGATGTTGTAGCGGTTGTTCCAGTCAAAACTGAAATCAATACTTTCCAGTTTGCCTGCCTTGCCTGCTACCTGTACTGCTTCCCAAACGCCTACTTCTTGCGGCATCAGGGCAAAAACCATATACAGGGCAACCATTAAGCCTACAAAAATGACAAACATTTGCTGTTTTTGGGTGATGCTGACAGCCTCGGTACCGCCTACTACGGTGTAGAGAACCACGATTCCGCCCAAAATGAGATTGACGTAAAAGATTTCCCAGCCCAAAATAGTAGAAAGCACCAAAGCGGGGGCATAGATGGTAAGCCCTGCGGCCAACCCTCGCTGAATCAAGAACAGGAAGGCTCCAAGTGAACGGGTCTTGACATCAAAGCGCTTTTCCAAAAACTCATAGGCCGTATAAACGTGCAAACGCTGGTATAAAGGAACGGCGGTCATACAAAGTACAACCATGGCCAATGGCAAGCCGAAATAGAACTGTACAAAGCGCATACCATCGGAGAAAGCCTGCCCGGGTGTGCTCAGGAAGGTAATGGCACTTGCCTGCGTAGCCATAATGGAAAGCCCGATAGTGCCCCAACTCATTTTTTTGGAAAGAAGGTACTCTTTGGTGTTTTTACTTCCACGTGTTTTCCAAATGCCGTAGGCGGTGATAAAACCTATCGTAAAAATGAGAACAAACCAATCTATGGGCGACACAGCTAATGCAGTTTAACAGGTGAAGTTTTCGGAGACTGCCAAAAATAGGCGTAAAAAAAGAAATTCCACTCCAAAGCGGAGTGGAATTTCTTTCAGGAGAGGAAACAATCGGCTGTTATCTGCCTTGCAACAACTCCCAGTTTACTTCGGCAATCGGACGCTCCAACTGTGTAAATACAGCGCCTCTGTCCAATGCTACCGGAATTTCGTTGAGTCGGTTATAGCGGCGTGCATCTACCCAACGATGTCCCCAAGGCTCGCACCACAGGGAGTAGCGGCGTTGGAATAAAATTTCGTTGATGAGTGCATCGCGTGTAGTAGCGCCTGTATAGGCCGGTAAACCTGCCGCAGTGCGTATGCGGTTGATAGCGCGAACGGCCTCACCGCTGTTACCTGCCTGCGCGTTAGCTTCCGCATAAATCAGCACCAATTCTTCGTTGCGCAAATATTTGACAGGAGTGGTATTTGTCGGATAGCGCAAGTCTTGCCATTCGCCCGACAACGGGATGTTATCGGTAGTAACAACCACAGGCGAACTACGGCGGAAGAACTTGCGCTGTACGCGCAAATCGCCGGGCAGCGCATCGCTAATCAGCGAGGGGTGCACCACAATCATTGTATTAACAGGTGCATTCAACACGAAAAACAACGGATTGAAGATATCGGGTGGTGCGCCGTAAACAAATGCAGGGCCGGCTTCCAAGTCACCGTCGATGTTCATAAATGACTGTCCAAGGGCAGTGAGCGCACCCTGCCAATCTTGGCGGTACACCGCCAAACGGGCTGCTATGGCGCGGTTTAACTGACGGATAGAGGCAATTGTACCAAAGTTATTGGCAGTAAAGCCTGCAGTCAGTCGGAAGGGGAAGTTACCTGTTCCTGCACGGCTCAACTCATCGTTAGCCTCATTCAGTAAGGCATTGATGCGGGTCAGTGCTTCATTGTAAGGTACAAACGGCCCCGGGTTTAACTCGTCCGCTACATCAATGCGGATACCGTTTTGGAACTGTCCGTTGGCCACAATCATGTACTGATACGCCTGAATGGTTTTGGTGAAACCGCTAACGGCCAAGCGCTCCTGTTCGGTCAGTACGTTGGTGTTGCGTATAGCTTGCAGCAGTACATTGCCTTGCTTGATGGTCTGATACGGCGCATCATAAGCAGGGCCTACGCCAAAAAACTGACCGTCGGGGCGGCGCCCCCCCTGCCCTAACCAGTCTGTTTGCCAGCGCGGGTCAGAAGCGTTCAGATACCATATTTCACGGCCGAAACAGCCAAATGCAGCCGTAACCGTAAAAACATGGGCACGGTGGCGAAATTCGAGACCGCTGATGAGCGACTGAATCTGGTTGCGCGTAGCGTTTTGAGAAACGCTTTGCAAAGAAGGGTTGTTGGGGTCAATTGCGTTTTCCAACTTAAAGAAACTGCAACCGCTGTTACCCAGCAGGGCAACGGCTAAAAGACCCGCGTATATTGTTTTTTTCAACATGGTTTTCAAATGTTTAGGTAACAACTGCTTAGAATTCCACAATCAAATGTCCGAAGAAACGTTTGGCCGTCGGATATGGGGTAACATCCACACCTGAGCCGATTGAGCGCTGACCAAAAGTTGAGGTTTCAGGGTCGTAACCTTCATATTTGGTAAAGGTAAGCGGGTTGTTGGCTGAAACACCTAAACGGACTCTGCCTACTTTGTCGTCAAACCATTGGGTCAATGTAGTCTTAGGAACGTTGTAGTACAAGGCAACTTCGCGCAGGCGGATATAGCTGGCATCTTGTACCCAACGGCCGGCGTTGTTGAACGGTGCAGGCGGGCGCTGACGACCGTTAGGAATACCGTCGCCGTCATCATCGTTAAACCAGCCCGGCGTAGTACCGCCTGAATCGGTCAAAAAGGCTGACAGGTTGATATTGTCGCCGCCCTGCTTCCAGTGCCAAAGCATATTGAAATCAAAGTTTTTCAGGAAGGTAATTTCGTTGAACCATGACATTTGGAATTTAGGCTGCTGGTCGCCCCAAATGGTAAATACACCCGGAGAAACTTGCGGCGTACCTACGATGGTAGTAGGTGAAATACCCTCGCGAATCCAGAATGTACCAAGTGCTGTACCGAAACCTCCTTGGAAGTATGCAGGAATACCCAAGCTCTTGGTAAGCAGGCGGTTTTGCCAGTACATCACGCGGGTAAACCAGCGGAAATTGTCTGATTGAACAGGCGTTGCACCCAATGAGATTTCCCAACCTTTATTGGAAAGCGAAGCGCGGTTGCTTGGAATGGTGTTAATACCGGTAGAAGGCGCAAGGCTCAGGTTTTGGATGTTGTTGCGAGTTTCCTTGTCGTAATAAGTTACCTCCAATTGGATGCGATTATTAAACAAGCCTGCATCAATACCAAATTCAAGTTCGCTGGCGCGTTCAGGTTCAAGGGTTGCATTACCTGCGGCAGTAGTAACCACTGAACCAAGGAGACCACCGATGTTAGCGGCATTCAAGGCTGTAAAGGTATTGCCGAAAGCAGGCAAACCTGCGGTTTCGCCGTAGGCAATACGCGGCTTAATTTGGTTCACAGTTTCTTTGAATGTCCAGAAATCAAAGTTGGCAACGTTTACAGCCAATGAGGCTTTGGGGAAAGCATAGAACTTATTGGCGTCGCCGTTGAGAGTTGATTTATCCCAACGGATACCTACGGTAGCCACTACTTTGTCATCCCAGTTAGCTTCCTGCTGCGCAAATATGCCTACGTCGGTAATGCTGCTTTGCAGCGCTTGGAAGATTTCTTGTACTGTTCCTTGACGCAGGTTTTTCTGGCCGGGAGCCAAACCGCGAGAACGGGTCAGCAAGCTGTTTTCAAAGAAGTTCAGGCGAACTGTACCCACCTGAGAGTTCATGTTTACTTTGCCTATGTTGTAGTTATAGGTCAAAGCCGCTTGGAAGTTGGTATTCACGTTACGTGTTTCTCCCCAAAGCGCATCGCCGGGGTTTGCCTGCGCACGCTGGAACTGCAAGTCTTCGGGCAAGTAAACCAATGTAGAGTTTTGCGTAAAGTCTAAACCGCCTTGCGCCACAAATTTCAGGAGCGACTTATCGGTCTTCAACAGGTCTGCGCCAAAGTTGAATGATTGAATGAAACGATCTACCACCGAATTGTTGATACCTTTATCGGTTACGGCAATCGGGTTTTCGGCAAAATAGGGATTATCGGGATATACGCCGTTTTCATTGGGGAACAGATTGAAGTAGTTAGGTACATAAGCAATGTTATAACCGATACTTGCACCTGTGTTGTTCTGGTTGCCCGTAAAACCGCGGTCGGTATTGGTGCGGATGTAGTTAGAACCTACACCAAAAGAAATGCGGTCTGAAATTTTGTGGTCAATATTGGCGCGCAGCGAGTAGCGCTTAAATCCTGTACGACGCACGATACCTTCTTCGTCAGTCAGCGCACCCGATACCATGAACTTGGTTTTTTCATTGCCGCCCGATACGCTCAAACGGGTATTGAGCAGGGTGGCAGTATTGCCGTAAAAATATTTTTCATAGTCATATTTCTGTCCGGCAGCCGCACGGAATCGGTCTAATTCTACCTGACGACGAGCAGCAGGGAAAAAGAAGTTGATTTTGGCTTCGCTCCAATCATCTACACCCAGCAATCGCTGTGCACGGGCAAAACCCGCATCTTGTGCAAATGAGATTTTTGTACGACCTGCCGAACCTTTTTTGGTGGTAATAATGATTACACCTGCGTTGGCACGCGTACCGTAGATAGCAGCAGCAGAAGGGCCTTTCAAAACCTCAATGCTTTCAATATCGTTGGGGTTCAAGTCTGCCAAACGGTTGGGGGCATCGTCCTGCGCACCCACACCGGCACCGGCTTCTGCACCGGATACGGCAGCACGACCGTTGCGGTTCGTAGCATTGTTTACATATACGCCATCTACAATATAGAGTGGTTGCGAAGCGCCTACCAGCGAAGAAATACCACGCAGTTGCACGGAAACACCGCCACCGGGGGCGCCGCTGTTCAAATTGATATTGACACCTGTCAGTTTACCGTACAGCGCATTATCAACTGTTTGAATTTGCGTAGTACCAATCAGTTCTTTGGCAGAAACCGTAGAAACAGCATTGGCAAGGTTACTTCTCTTTACGGAAGATGCCAAACCTGTAATTACTACCTCTTCCAGTTTAGTAACATCTTCTGCCAGCGATACATCCACTGTGCCGCTGTTTGCATTTACTTCAACCGATTTAGACAGATAACCGATGTAAGAGAAAACCAACGTTGCAGAGCCGCTGCTGCCTACATTGATACGATAGGAGCCGTTGGCATCGGAAATAGTACCTGCCGTGGTGCCTTTTACCACAATGTTTACACCGGGCAGAGGGCTGCCGTTAGCGGCATCTTTGACCGTTCCCTGCACCGTGTACTGTGCCCAGGCAACGTTGCACATCCACAAAAGCGCAAATGCGCCCAAATAGCGGATGGCATGATTGAACGTAGAAAACTTCATAGCAAAATAGTTTTGTTTAAGTTTGATTGCCCTAAATCTAATCGGTTCGGACAAAAAACGAATCAAGTGTGCACATTTTTTGTTCGCCTGCAACCCAACTTTAACATATTTGCCATGTAAGCTATTGGTTATCAGACATTAAGCTGATTTACAGCAACGCAGCACCTGCCGATGAGCCGATACGGTCGGCACCGGCGGCAATCATAGCCAATGCCTGCCCTTTGGTGCGGATGCCGCCCGATGCTTTTACGCCCATATATTCGCCTACGGTTTCGCGCATCAGGCGCACGGCGTGTTCGGTGGCACCGCCGCTGCCAAATCCGGTAGAGGTTTTTACGAAATCTGCACCCGCATCCTGTGCAATTTTGCAGGCACGGACAATTTCCTCATCGCTCAGGTAGCAGGTTTCTATAATCACTTTCAACATAGCATGGCTTTCGTGGCACATTTTGGCCAATTGGGCAATTTCACCTTTTACCCAACTCATCACACCTGTTTTGAATGCGCCCAAATTCATCACCATGTCTATTTCCTGTGCGCCGTCTGCAAGTGCTATCTCCGTTTCGCGGACTTTTGCCTCCGTGCGATTGTAGCCTAACGGAAAACCGACCACGGTTACTAAGCGTATGTCGTGCACGCCAATGTCGCGGCGGGCTTTTTTTACCCAATAAGGTGGCACACATACGCCAACAAACCGATGCTGGATTGCTTCTTGCACTAAGCGTTCATAGTCATCTGAAACGGCAACAGGCGAAAGCAGGGTATGCTCTATGTGCTGATTTAAGGTTTCCATCCGATGCGGGCTTGTTAAAATCCTAAACTTTCTTTTACTTACACAAGTTATCAGTGCAACTATTTGTTCACAAAAATAAACAGAACCCATGCTAAAAATGCTGAGTATTGCCGCATCCCTCATTTTGGGTGCTGCATCCGTTTTTTTCTACAATCAATATCGTAGCGAGTCTGCCAATGCAGTTTGTTGCCATGTGCCCTCCTCTGCAACTGCTTCATTTGCCGCCTTCGCCTCCGACCGCGACTTTGTCAATAAGCACGAAGAGCCGCTGCCGTTCACTTTTGTTTCGCAGGCGGGCGGTCAGGAAATCAGTTATCCTACCCCGGACGGTAAAACAGCCAAAGCATGGCTGATTCCATCCAAAAAGAAAAGCAAAAACTACCTGTTCGTATTCCACGAGTGGTGGGGGCTGAACGACCACATTAAAGCAGAAGCAGAAAAATTCTACAAAGATTTACCCGATGTAAACGTTATTTGCCTCGATTTATACGACGGCCTTGTAGCCACCACACGCGAAGAAGCAGGTAAGCAAATGCAAGGACTGAAACAAGAACGTGCCGCTGCCATTGTAAACGGCGCCATTGCCTATGCCGGCAAAAAAGCCAATATTTTCACCGTAGGCTGGTGTATGGGCGGCAGCTGGTCGCTGCAAGCTGCGCTGTTGGCAGGCAACCAAGCAAAAGGCTGTATCATTTACTATGGTATGCCCGAGAAAAATGTGGAACGCCTGAAAACACTCAATACCGATGTGCTGGGCATTTTTGCCGGACAAGAGCAGTGGATTTCGCCCAAAGTAGTGGAAGAGTTTGACGCAAACATGAAGCAGGCAGGCAAAAAACTGACCTATAAAATTTTTGATGCCGACCATGCTTTCGCCAATCCGAGCAACCCGAAATATGCGAAAGAAGCTGCCGACGAGGCCTACGCCATGTCGTTGGACTATCTGAAAAAACGAATGAAATAGTACGAAGTTAAAAGACCCGATAACGATGAAACGCCGTTTTCGTATGCTTGCATGGCTGCTGTTGGTATTTGCAGCGGCCTGCCAAAAGAAAGAAAACAATCCTATTACGGATGTAAACAGCCTGCCGATTAAGCGCTATGTTTACGAAGTAATGAAGTACATCTACTTCTGGGACACCAAAATACCGACAAACATCAATCCTGACAATTTTAGCACGCCCGAAGCCCTGATGGATGCGATGCTTTACAAACCAACCGACAGATGGAGTTACATCGTGAGGGATAACGGGGCTACGGCGGCACAACTGCAAACAGGTTCTACGCAGGGTTTCGGTTTTCTGTGGGGATTAGACCGCGACCAAAATTTGCGATTGGTGCTGGTGCATCCCAACTCACCGGCCGAAGATGTGCGCCTGACCCGCGGAATGCGCGTATTGAGCGTTAACGGCACACCCATCAACGCAGGGGCAACCAATATCCCCCGCTTTGAAAACACTGTTTCGCTGACCGTTCAGGATGCCTCAGGCGCTATCCGCCAAGTAGAACTGCAAGCACGTAATTTTAACATGCGCGGTGTTACCCTGCGCGAAGTAAAACAGGTGGCAGGCAGAAAAGTAGGTTATTTAGTGTTTTCCATTTTCACTCAATCTTCGGTGCAGGAACTGGACGAAGCCTTCAATTTCTTCCGCAGCGAAGGTGTCAATGAATTGGTGCTGGACATCCGCTACAACGGCGGCGGCTCACCCGAAACCGCGCAGCATCTGGCAAGCCTGATTGCGCCCAATGCGGCAGGCAGGCGCTTTTTGCAATACCAACACAACAACCAAAACACGCAGCGCAATACGGAACTTAATTTTAAAAGCGTAAACAACGGGCTGAATCTGAACCGCGTGTTCATCCTGACTACAAGCAATACTGCCTCTGCCAGCGAGTTGGTAATCAATGGTTTACGGCCTTTTGTAAATGTACAAACCATTGGCAGCACTACCAACGGCAAATATGTCGGCGGCTATGTGTTTACGCATCGGGAAGGGTATTCAGTTGTGCCCATCAGCTTCCAGAGCATCAACGCCAACGGCGATACTTTTGCCAATGGTTTTGAGCCATCGTTCCGCGCCACCGACGACCGCACGCGCCCGTTTGGAGACCTCAACGAAAACCTGCTGGCGGCTGCCCTGCACTTCATTGCTAATGGCTCTTTTGGCGGCTACGTACAAACCGCAAGGGTAGAATCCGACAATTTCAACGAAACACTACTCTACACCGAAGACCAAGCCATTCGCCGCTTGCCGATTACAGGCGGTTTCAAACAATTGCAATAGTATTGCCAAAGCATTGATAATCAATACACTAAGCCCGACAAATTTTCAAAAATCTGTCGGGCTTTTTAATATGCAAAAAAATACTATCATGTACGAACATCCTGACTACGACCGCGCAACTGCTTTTCACTATGCCGCCTATCGCCCCGACTTGCACGAACGTATTTTAGCCGAATTTTTACAGCCCATGCCGCAAGCCACAGGTTTGGATATCGGCTGTGGAACGGGACAATCGGCTATTACTCTATCCAAATTTACACGCCGCGTTATTGGCATAGAACCAAGTGAGGCGATGTTGCAAAAAGCCTTGCAACATCCCAACGTATCTTACCTCCTGTTCAATGGCAGGGACTTGCCTTTTTCACAGCCGCAGTTTAGCATTATCACAATGGCCGGCTCATGGTTTTATGCCGCCTCACAACACTTGCTCAATCAGTTGTTGCAAGTGCTGCTGCCCAATGGCAGTGTCCTGCTTTATGATTTTAACATCTGCTTGTCCGATGTGTTATCAGCCCTTGGTATCAGGCTTGCCGAAACCGCGACTCCATACAATCATGCCCTTGATTTTTCGGCATTTGAGCACGCTCCTTTGCAGGTTGTGCAACAACTGAAAAAAGATATAGATTTCCCTGTTGCAGCCGAAAATCTGGTGCATCTGCTGCTGTCGTTGAAAGAAGTATATCTGCTGCTGCAAACAAAGTATGGCGATGCGGTCAACGTGCCCGCGATATTGCTGCATGAATTCTCACAACATTTCGGCAAAGAAAGTATCAGTTTAAGGACAACCTTATACGGTACGCGCTATCACCTGCCTGAAACAAGCGAACATATAAAAACAAATCCCCAATCGTAAATCCCAAATCCCCAATCACAAAGCAATTCCTGCCAACTTATGATTAGCTTTGCAGCCGAATTAGAAATGGATAACCTGATTAACTATCTCCTCTCATGGCCATTAAAATCAGAAAACAGGACGCGCTGGACTATCATGCGCTGGAACGTCCCGGTAAAATAGAAGTCATTCCAACAAAAGCCACCAAGTCTCAACGCGACTTAGCACTGGCATACTCCCCGGGTGTTGCGGAACCCTGCCTTGAAATTGCCAAAAACCCCGAAGACGTTTATAAATACACTGCCAAAGGCAATCTGGTAGCCGTTATTTCCAACGGAACGGCTGTGTTGGGTCTGGGCGACATCGGCCCGGAGGCATCTAAGCCGGTAATGGAAGGCAAAGGCATTTTGTTTAAAATATTTGCAGGCATTGATGTATTTGACATAGAACTCAACAGCCGCAATATTGACGACTTCATCCACGTTGTAAAAGCATTAGAGCCTACCTTTGGCGGGGTCAATCTGGAAGACATCAAAGCGCCCGACTGCTTTGAGATTGAAGAGCGTCTCAAAAAAGAAATGCGCATTCCGGTGATGCACGACGACCAGCACGGAACAGCCATTATCTCCGCGGCCGGCCTGATAAACGCTGCCGAACTGGTAGGCAAAAAATTGGAAGACATCAAAATCGTAGTTTCGGGTGCAGGCGCTTCCGCTATTTCGTGCGTGAAACTGTTTCTGGAAATCGGCGTAAAGCGCGAAAACATCGTCATGTGCGACAGCAAAGGCGTAGTGCGTGCCGACCGCACCGATTTGGACAAATACAAGCGCGAGTTTGCCACCTCGCGCGACCTTTACACCCTCGAGGACGCAATGAAAGGCGCGGATATGTTCCTTGGCCTGAGCAAAGCCAACGTACTGAAGCCCGAGTTGCTGCTCACAATGGCCGACAGACCGATTGTATTTGCACTGGCCAACCCCGACCCCGAAATTGCCTACGATTTGGCAGTGGCTACCCGCAGTGATATCATCATGGCCACAGGCCGTTCCGACTACCCCAATCAGGTGAACAACGTGCTTGGCTTCCCGTTCATCTTCCGCGGCGCTTTGGATGTTCGCGCAACGGAAATCAACGATGCCATGAAACTGGCAGCCGTACATGCCATTGCCGAACTTGCACGCAAGCCCGTCCCTGAAATCGTTAATATTGCTTACAATCAGCCGAACATTACTTTTGGGCCTACCTACTT
Organism: Rhodoflexus caldus; assembly: GCF_021206925.1. Taxonomy (NCBI): domain Bacteria; kingdom Pseudomonadati; phylum Bacteroidota; class Cytophagia; order Cytophagales; family Thermoflexibacteraceae; genus Rhodoflexus; species Rhodoflexus caldus. The sequence continues at coordinate 43,802 of NZ_JAJPRF010000006.1, forward strand.
CATTCCCAAGCCGTTAGACCCGCGCCTGCTCACAACGGTAGCGCCTGCGGTTGCCAAAGCGGCTATGGAAAGCGGCGTTGCCCGTTATCAAATCACAGACTGGGACGCCTACGAAAACGAGTTGCGCCGCCGCATGGGCAACGATGAGAACATCATGCGCGTGCTCGTAAACAAAGCCAAGCAAGACCCGCAGCGCGTTATTTTTGCCGAAGCCGACAACTACAACGTGCTGAAAGCCGCACAGATTGTAATGGACGAAGGCATTGCCAAGCCTATCCTGCTGGGCGATAAAAACAAAATTGCACAGCTCATTGCCGACAATGGGCTGGATTTGGGCAATGCCCCCGTAATAGACCCCTACTCTGCCGAAACAACCGAACAATGCAAACGCTACGGCGATATTTTCTTTGAAAAACGCAAACGCCGCGGTTATAACTACAACGAAGCCCATAAGCGCATCCGCGAACGCAACTATTTCGGCATGGTGATGCTGCACGAAGGCGAAGGCGATGCGCTCATCTCAGGGATGACGCGAAAATATGAATCCGTTTTGCGTCCTGCATTGGAAATTATCGGCACAGCCGAAGCCGGTAAAAAAGTTTCCGGCATGTACATGATGCTAACCAAACAAGGCCCCATTTTCATGGCCGATACTACCGTGATTCAGAACCCGACAGCCGAAGAACTGGTAGATATCGCCCTGTTTGCCGCCGATGCCGTGCGCCGTTTTGAAATAGAACCACGCATCGCCATGCTGTCCTACTCCAACTTTGGTTCATCTAACGACCCCGAGCCTACCAAAGTGCGCAAAGCGGTGGAAATGCTCAAAGCCAAACATCCAACCCTTTGTGTGGACGGCGACATTCAGGCAAACGTAGCATTCAACAAAGAAATTCTGGAAGAAAATTATCCTTTCTCCGAATTGGTTTCCGGTGCTCCTAATATCCTGATTTTCCCTAACTTAGCAGCAGGAAACATTGCCTACAAACTGATGCAGGCCATCGGCGGTGCCGAAGCCGTAGGGCCTATCATTTTAGGTATGAAAAAAGCCGTGCACGTATTGCAATTGGGCAGTTCGGTACGCGAAATAGTAAACATGGCAACCATTGCCGTTGTAGATGCACAAAACAAAAAGCGCAAACGCTCATGAAAATTGAACACCACACCGTTGCTACCATCACCTACGAATTGCGTATGAGCGATGCAGCCGAAGACCAAGTTTTGGTTGAAATTGTTACCGAAGACGACCCCATGCTGTTTCTGGTGGGCGAAAGCGGTTTACCCGAAAAATTTGAAGAAATGCTGATGGGCAAACAAGCAGGAGACACCTTTGAGTTCAGCATTGAGCCCGAGGAAGGCTACGGCGACTACGACCCCGAAGCCAAAGAACTTTTCCCGCTCGAAGCCTTCAAAATTGACGGGGAAATAGACGAAGAAATGTTGCAAATCGGCACAGTGCTACCACTCACCAACGACGAAGGCGATATGATTAGCGCGCGTGTAGAGCAAGTTACCGACAGCGGCGTATTGCTCGACTTCAATCATCCGCTGGCAGGCAAAACCATGCACTTTAAAGGCAAAGTAGTGCACGTGCGCAATGCCACCCGTGCAGAAATTGAACACGGACACGTACACGGCCCCGGCGGCGTAGAGCATTAATCTGTTTGATTAGTCGCGTATTTTCGTAAATTGCAATTTGATTGATTTTCGGGCAGATGCTACTTAATTAATCGCCTGAAAATCAATCTATTGTTATAAGCGGTTTTCTAATAAACCGTACTTTGTTGCATCATTTTTCAGAGATTGTTCCGAAATTTGCAGCAAAAGGCATCTGAAAAAAAGGCTGACAAATACGATTGCCACATACTGATGAAAGAAAAGATTGATTTGTCCCGCGTTCCCCAACATATTGCCGTGATTATGGATGGTAACGGGCGCTGGGCAAAAAAAAGAGGGGCGGCAAGGGTTTTCGGTCATCGCAACGCGGTGAAAGCCGTGCAGGAAATTTCCGAAGCTTCTGCTGAGTTGGGTGTCAAATACCTGACGCTGTACGCATTTTCCACTGAGAACTGGAATCGTCCTCAGGAAGAAGTCAATGCGCTGATGCAACTATTGGTCAATACCATAGAAAAAGAGGTGCCAACGCTGCAAAAAAACAACATCAGGCTAATGACCATCGGTAACATGGAGCGCCTGCCTTCCGATTGCGTCAAAACCCTGCGAAAAGCCATTGCCGATACAGCGAACAATACCGGCATGACCGTAGTCCTTGCGCTCAGCTACAGCGGCAGATGGGAAATACTCAACGCCGTTAAAGCAATGGCCGCCGATATTGAAGCAAAAAGACTCAGCAGCGACGATATTAACGACGAACGTTTCAACTATTACCTGAACACCTACAACATTCCCGACCCTGAACTAATTATCCGCACAAGCGGCGAAATGCGCATCAGCAACTTTCTGCTGTGGCAACTTGCCTACTCGGAACTCTTTTTTACCGATATTCTCTGGCCTGACTTTCGGAAAGAACACTTGTACGAAGCAGTACTTTCTTACCAAAGTCGTGAACGCCGTTTCGGTAAAATCAGTGAGCAACTCGTGCAACCTTAAAAACTATTTTTGCATACGGATACAAAGCCTTGCTTTGCTTCTCAATTATGAAAAAAATCATTTTCCTTTCCTTCCTGTTTTTGCATACCATTACAGCTTTTGCGCAAATTGGCTTGGGTTTGCGAAACCGCTATCGCCAACAGGAATCGGTGGACTACACCCGCCCGCGTGATTATACCATCGCAGCCGTTACCGTCAGCGGCGCTGAACACTTAGACCGTGATGCCTTGCTCTCCATGTCGGGCTTGCGCGTGGGCGATAAAGTGCGCATACCGGGCGATGATATTAGTAATGTTATCAAAAAACTTTACAAATCAGGTATTGTCAGCGATGTTGCCGTACTGATTACGAAAACAGAGGTAGATAAGGTGTATTTGGAAATTGCCGTCAAAGAACGCGCGCGTCTTTCCCGTTTTGTATTTGAAGGCATCCGCAAAGGACAACAGGAAACCCTGAACGATAAAATTAAACTTACCAAAGGACGCATTATCAACGATGCCCTGATAAAAAATACGGAAAATAAAATTCGCAAATATTACGAAGAAAAAGGTTTTCGCAACAGCAAGATTATTATCACCCAGCGTAAGGACACCATCTACGGTTCCAATTCCAACTATGCCTACCTGCTCATCAAGATAGACAAAGGCCCCAAAGTACGCATCCAAAACATTGATGTTGAGGGCGTAAACGACTTTAAAGCACAGAAAGTAATCAACAAGATGAAAAAGACCCGCGCCAAAGGTTTTAACTTGGCGAAAATATTTACACCGTCTAAATTCATCAAAGAAGAGTTCGAAAAAGACAAAAAGCATATTCTGGAATTTTACAGCAAAAACGGATACCGCAATGCCGCCATCGAGGCCGATTCGGTTTATGATATTGCCGAAGGATTGGTGGGAATTAAACTGAAAATACACGAAGGCAAAAAATTCTACTATCGCAATATCAAATGGGTAGGTAACTTCATTTATTCCGATACGGTTCTGAACAAAGTACTTGGCATCCAAAAAGGCGACGTTTACAACCCCGAAGAGTTGAGCAAGCGCCTGAATTTCAGCCCAACCCAACAAGATGTAACCTCATTGTACATGGATGACGGCTACCTGTTCTTCAATATTGAACCCGTAGAAGTACAAGTAGGCGAAGACTCGATTGATATCGAACTGCGCATGTATGAAGGTGAGCAGGCAAACATCAACAAAATCAATCTGCGAGGCAATACTCGTACCAGCGACCACGTAGTTATCCGCGAATTGCGCACACTGCCCGGCAACAAATTCAGCCGTGCTGACCTGCTTCGTACTCAGCGAGAACTTTCCGCATTAGGCTACTTTGACCCTGAAAAAATAGGCATGAATCCCGTACCCAACATAGCCGACGGTACGGTAGATATCAACTACAACGTAGAAGAACGCCCAAGCGACCAGATAGAACTCTCCGGTGGTTGGGGCGGCGCCTTCGGTTTTGTAGGAACGGTAGGTTTGGTATTCAATAATTTTTCGGCACGTAAACTAACCGATTTAAGCTCATGGAAGCCTCTGCCACAAGGCGACGGACAACGCCTGCAATTGCGTTTACAAGCCAACGGTCGCCGATTCCAGAACTATTCGCTCACATTCAGCGAACCATGGTTGGGCGGTAAAAAACGCAATGCGTTCACTATTGGCTTCAACCATTCGGTAAACCGCACCTTTGCTGACTTTGCCATGTCCCGCCAATTGGGCTCATTGCAAGTGTCGGGCGTATCGGTAAGTCTGGGCAGACAACTGAAAGTACCCGATGACTGGTTTGTAATGACCAACGCATTGAGCTATCAGTTTTACAATCTGAATAACTTCTTTGGCTTTGGAGCAATTAATAACGGTCGATTCAACAACTTCACCTTCAATACTACCATATCCAGAAACAGCATTGATAACCCGACTTTCCCCCGCGAAGGTTCTAACGTATCTCTTGCCGTAACCGTAACACCGCCTTACTCGTTGTTTACAGGCCGTGCAGAGCCATTGGTAAACGGCTCTACGCAGTGGATAGAGTACCACCGATGGATGTTCGACAACTCATGGTTCATGAAACTGACCAACAACGGCAAATTGGTTCTCCACGCACGTGCCCACATGGGCTTTATGGGTCGTTTCAATCCCAATATTGACACCAGCCCCTTTGAGCGATTTGTGCTTGGCGGCAGCGGCTTGACTATCAATAACTTCCTGTTAGGTACTGAAATTATTGGTCTGCGCGGCTATCAGGACAACACCATTCGCCCGTTAGAGCCGGACGGCAACGGCGGCTTGCGCTACAATCGCAACGGTGCAGGCGGTATCGTATATAACAAGTTTGTACTCGAGATGCGCTACCCTATATCTCTCAATCCTTCGGCAACGATTTTCGTGCTGGGTTTTGCAGAAGGCGGCAACAACTGGGGTAATTTCAAAGAGTTTAATCCTTTTGACCTGAAACGCTCCACCGGAGTGGGTGCCCGTATCTTTATGCCGGCCTTTGGCTTGCTGGGTATTGACTGGGCATATGGTTTTGACAGCATCCCCGGCGCACCGAATATCAGCGGCAGCCAGTTTCACTTTACCATTGGCCAATTGTTAAGATAATTGCACTAACCGAAAAAGACTATGCTCACGCGCTTGCTTTTTATCGCTTTGTTGCTGACGACTTTTGGGCAAGTAAATGCCCAACGCTTCGGCTATGTGGATACACAGGTGATTGTAGAAAAAATGCCGGAGTATGCACAGGCACAAAGCGAAATAGAAAAACAAGCCGAAATATGGCGCAAAGAAGTAGAGGAAAAACAGGCAGCTGTTCAGAAAATGCGGATGGACTTTGAAGCCGAAAAAGTGCTGCTCCCCGAAGAACTGCGCCAACAACGCTTGGCCGCCATTGATGCCAAGGAAAAAGAAGTGATGGAGTTTCAAAACAAAATGTTCGGCATCGAGGGGCAAATCTATCAGAAACGCCTTGAACTGATGAAACCCATTCAGGATAAGATATATGCAGCCGTGGAAAAAGTAGCCCGTAAACGCCGCCTGTCGTTCATTTTTGACAAAGCAGGCGATTTGGTTATGATATTTGCCGACCCTACACACAACTACACGGACATTGTAATGGAAGAGCTGGGTATAGCAGAAAATAACCAGCAACAGGGCGGCAAACCCGGTACAGGCAAAAAAGGCAATAATTAAAAACTGTTAATGCGGGTTGCCTATATTTGCACCGCTCTATTTTGGAGCGCAAATTGTATTTAACAATCTGATTATTTTAAAAAAACCGCTAACGCAACATGAAAATTAAATTTTTCGCTTTCGCAATTGGGTTATTGCTGTGGGCAGGCCACTCGAAGGCTCAAATGAAAATCGGCTACACTAATCCTGACGTAATTCTGGCGGCACTGCCGGAGGCCAAAACAATTGAAACCGAACTCAAAACTTATGGTACGCAACTCGAGAATGAGATGCAAAACAAACGCAAAGAATTGCAGACCAAGTTTGAGAACTATCAGAAAAACGTAAATGACATGACTCCCGCCATTCGCGAGAGTCGTGAGAAAGAAATCCAGACACTGAATCAGGCCTTGCAGGAATTTCAGGAGAAAGCACAGAACGATATGCAGGTAAAACAGGCGCAACTATTGCAACCTGTTTATGAGAAAATCCAAAAAGCAATTGACGATTTGGCAAAGGCTGAAAACTATGACTACATTTTGGTAGCAGATGCCGGCCAGATGCCTATCATTCTCTATGCAAAAGAAGAGTACGATATCACCAACAAGATTATCACCAAACTTGGCGGCAAACCTATCGCAAAAGAGGAGCCTAAAAAATAAAGCCTTACTCCCTCTCTTACAGGTCTTTACAAAAAAAGCCATCCTTACGTTCAAGGATGGCTTTTTTGCGCTACTGCGTGTATCACTTTTCTATCATCTTGCCAAAAAAATCAACCAATACAACAAAAAGTGCATCAGTTGGCGGAAAAACACGGTATGAACTTCTGTGGCTAATCTTTAATGATATCTTCGTCTGAGTCCTCTTCCATTGCTTTGGCATCGCGTAGGGCTCGCAGTTCTATTTCTGCCGCATCTTTCAGCGAGCTTCTCATTGCCATAGAAAAACCTTGTCGGGCAATGGCAATATCTCCGAATTTTTTACCTGCCAAACCCATCAGGAAGTTCATCTCGGCGGTAGTAGCCGCATCAAAGCGCTGATTGGTAAGCATAGACTGAATGAAGTCTATCGCGGCCTTGTATTCACCCTTTTTGTAAAGGGCAATGCCTTTAAACATCACACTCTTAGGCTCAGCAGGGCTGATTTTCAGTGCTTCCTGTACTGCGGCAAGTGCATTATCGTAGTTTTGAGCGCTAAGCTCCAACTCTGCCAGTTGCACATACAAAGGCAATTGTTTGTTGCGGTCGTTAGTAGCTTCAACCGCTGTTTTCAAATTGGCAATTGTATTGCTGTGTTCCGTATTGCGTTTGGCTATCTGAGCCAGCAGTACGTAGGCCGTAGAATTGCCTTTTTCAACTTTACCTGCTTTCTCGGCATATTGCTTTGCCAAATCGTTTTCATAGACTTTGAAATAGCTGTGGCTTACATTGCAGAAATATTTGGCGGAAAATTTTTCCATGCGCGCCTTGTAGGGGCCAAAATCCGCCTTTTTCCATGCCGCATTAGCTTTGTCAAACTCATCTAAGTGATAGTAGGCATATCCGAGTTCGTAGTAAAACTTGGCGTTCTGGTCTATCTTCATGTTTTGAAGTTTGCTTTCCACCGCAGTAACGGCGTTAATGGCCTCTTGGTATTTGCTGATTTTATTGGCAAGGCGTGCAACATAGTAGGCTACCATCTCATTATCGGGTGCTATGCGGCGCGCGTCTGCTGCTTTCTGGTAGGCCTCTGTCCAATTGCCTTCTCTGATGGCTGCCTGAATGGCAAACATCTTGTATTGCACCTTTTTGTTGATATCCGTTTCGTAATTGAACGCTTGCTCGTAGTAATAGCCTGCCTTTGTAATATCGTTTTTAGCCCGATAAATTGTTGCTAACAGTACATATGCGGGGACAAAATCATTTTTCAGTTTTAAGGTGCTTTGCAGCGAACTCAACGCCGCATCCATACGCTTAATCTGATATTCGCTTTGTGCACGGGCAAACAAATAGTTGTAGTTATTCGGCTCGCGCTGAAGCGCTTTATTGAACTCGTTAATGGCTTTCTCGTGTTGGCCGGAACGGCGCAAATTCTCGCCGTCAACATAGTGCGCAAGGCCTTCCTGTTGTGCAAATACAGTAGAACACATCAACCACAGGGAAAAGGCAAATACGGTGGATAAAAAGTTTTTCATAACATGAATAGTGCATAGCAAAATCAATTCAGCAGTTAGCGCCCAACCATAGGATTTGTCGTTTCAAACTAACTACATTACTTAGGTAATGTTTATGCAATTTTACAACATTTTTAACAGAAAAACAAACAAAAACCCAATTTTAAATTGGGTTTTCCAGTGAAAAAATGTAATAAAATGAGGTTTTTATAATTTATTGGCTAAAAAAGCCGATGTGTAACTTTTTGAGTTTTTTACCATTTCTTCGGGAGTACCTTCAAAAATAAGCGCTCCGCCTTGCAAACCTCCTTCGGGGCCTAAGTCTATTATCCAATCGGCGGACTTAATCACGTCCATATTGTGCTCTATAATCAGCACCGTATTACCGGCATCTACCAGCGCATTAATGGCATGAAGCAGTTTGTGTATGTCGTGAAAATGCAGGCCGGTTGTGGGTTCATCAAAAATGAAAAAGATGTGCTCATCGGTAGGGCGGCCTTTGCCAAGGAAAGAAGCCAGTTTTACGCGTTGTGCCTCTCCTCCGCTCAGCGTGCTGGACGATTGCCCCAAGCGCACATAGCCAAGCCCTACTTCGCTCAGAGGGCGCAGCTTTTCGGCTATTTTAGGTTGCGACTGAAAAAATACAAGTGCATCGGCTACTGTCATTTCTAACACATCGGAGATGTTTTTGCCCTGATACTCAATGTCCAACACCTCCTGTTTAAATCGTTTACCGTGGCAGGCTTCGCAGGTCAGGTGTATGTCTGCCATGAACTGCATTTCAATTTTTACGATGCCCTCGCCTTCACAGGCTTCGCAACGCCCGCCATCTACGTTAAAAGAAAATGTTGCGGGTTTGTAGCCGCGCTGTTTGGCCAGCGGCAATTCGCTGTACAACTGACGGATGCCGTCGTAGGCCTTTATGTAGGTTACGGGATTGGAGCGGCTGGACTTACCGATTGGGTTCTGGTCAACAAACTCCACTTGTGTAATCATTCCCAAATCGCCGGATAGCTCATCCATTTTGCCGGTTTCCTCGCCCGAATTACCGCCTATGTATTTGCTCAATGCAGGATGTAATATTTTGCGAATCAGGGTAGACTTTCCCGAACCGCTCACCCCTGTTACAACAGTCAATGTATGGAGCGGGAACTTGACGGTGATGTTTTTCAAGTTGTGCTCGCGTGCGCCCGATACCTGAATAAAATGCTTCCACGGCCGCCGAGCTGTCGGTGTTTTAATCTGCTCCAAACCGAGGAGATAGCGCGCAGTGAGGCTTTGAGGTGCATTTTGCAACTCATCATGCGTGCCTTGAAAAATCAGTTCGCCGCCTTCCGAACCTGCTCCCGGGCCTATATCTATAATTTGGTCGGCCTGACGGATGACTTCTTCCTCATGCTCTACCACAATAACCGTATTCCCCACATCGCGCAGCATTTTAATCACTTCCACAAGATTTTGCGTATCGCGAGGGTGAAGGCCTATGCTTGGCTCATCTAAAATGTACATACTACCCACCAGCGAACTGCCCAAAGACGTTGCCAGTTTGATGCGTTGAAACTCGCCGCCGGAGAGGGTAGAAGTCAAACGGTTGAGGGTCAGATAGCCTAAACCCACTTTTACCAAGTACTCCAACCTGTTCTGAATTTCAACTAATATGCGTCGGGCTACCTGTGATTCGTGCGGAGTGAGCGAAAGGTTTTGAAAGAACGCATATACATCTGCAACAGGCATCAGCACGAGGTCGGCAATGGATTGCCCGCCAATTTTTACATATTGTGCATCCTTGCGCAAGCGTGTACCGCGGCAATCGGGGCAGGTGGTGCGCCCGCGATAACGCGACAGCATCACGCGGTACTTAATTTGGTGCGATTGCGACTCTAAATAGAAAAAAAACTCGTTCAGCCCTGCAAAGTATTTATTTCCTGTCCAAAGCAGTTGCTGCTCGGCTGCCGTCAGTTCATTATAAGGCCGATGGATGGGGAAATCAAAGCGAATGCCGTTTTTCAGCAGTGGTTCCAGCCATTCGCTCATCTTATCGGAGCGCCAAGGCGCAATAGCACCCTCGTAAACCGACAAGTGTTTATTGGGTATGACCAAATCGGGGTCTATGCCGATAATCGTTCCGAAACCTTCGCAGGTTTTGCAAGCCCCATAGGGGTTGTTAAAACTGAACAGATTAACGCTCGGCTCTTCAAACAGGATGCCGTCGGCCTCAAATTTATCGGAAAAGGTGCGCCATTGGTTGTCGGCTGTGATAACCATGCAGATACCTTCGCCTTCAAAAAAGGCAGTCTGGATAGAGTCGGCAATGCGGTACTGGTTATCGGGGTCGTCTTTCCGAACAACATTTCGGTCTATCAAAATATGCCATTGTTTTTGCTCTTCGGCAGTTGATATGTTTTCAATCAACTCTTCTATAAAGACCACTTCATTAGCCGACGAATACAGGCGGGTGAAGCCTTTCTGTAACAATATTTTACATTCTTCGGCCAATGTGCGGCCATCCTTGCGGAGCAAAGGGCATACAATCGTAAAACGCTGACCGTCAGGCATTGCCTGAATGTTGTCCACTATGTCCGTAACAGTGTCTTTTTTTACCGGATTGCCTGAAACGGGCGAGTAAGTCGTGCCGATACGCGCAAAAAGCAGTTTCAGGTAGTCGTAAATCTCGGTGGTTGTACCTACGGTGCTGCGCGGATTGCGGGTATTGACTTTTTGCTCAACAGCAATTGCAGGCGAAACACCTTTAATGTATTCCACGTCCGGTTTTTCCATCCGGCCCAAAAACTGACGGGCATAGGAACTCAAACTTTCCACATACATCCGTTGTCCTTCGGCAAAAAGTGTGTCAAATGCAAGCGAAGACTTGCCCGAACCCGAAAGACCTGTGATAACAACTAATTGGTTGCGAGGAATGGCAACGCTCAGGTTGCGCAGGTTGTTCACCTTAGCGCCTTTGATAATGATATATTCGCGTGGGTCTAACTCTTCTAAGGGTATGTTGGCGGCTGGCATGACGGCTGAAAATAAACCGCAAGTTAGCTTACTTAGGGCAGATTGAAAAGAAGCGCACCATTAGCGCTTGACAATGAGTTTTTTGGTAACAACGCTTTTGTTGTTTACCCACAGGGTGTAGAAATAAACCCCCGGGATGAAGCGGTCAACCGGCAGAGTCAGTTGGCGCTCGTGAGCAGACAAGGTATATTCGCCAACAATACTGCCCAAAACATTGCGCACTACTACCTTTACGCTTGTTTGGGCATCGTAAAAAATATAGTTGAAAGAAGCGTTATCCGATGCGGGATTGGGGTAGATATTGGATATGGTAACTTGGTCGCTTACATAAAGCCAATTATCATCCGATTTCTCCGACAAAGGGGAGTTGTTTGTTACGGGAGAAACTGATAGATTTAAGCGCTCAAATGAATAATTACTCTCAACAGGGGCTTTGTTTAAAGCATATAAGCCCTGCCCGACAAGCAGGAGAGCAAATAAAAGAAGTCTGCGTAGTAATTTATTCATAGTTAGTCAGTGGGGGCTAAATGTAAACTCATATCAAATATACGCCAAAAAAAGATGGAAGTTGCAATTTATCCACCCCGATTTTGAGCTTTTATATCTTTTTAACAGACAAAAGTTTAGAATATTATCACTTCAACTTTATTTAACCTGAAAATGAATCAACAAAACGTTTCTCAAAGGCATCCCAACGCACTTTACCTGCTTTTTGCAAGTGAAATGTGGGAACGCTTCAGCTACTATGGTATGCGGGCTGTACTGGTGCTTTACCTGACGAAAGCACTGGCATTTGACAAAGTAGTTGCCTCTAACCTCTATGGCGGTTATGTAGGGCTGGTTTATTTAACACCGTTGATTGGCGGTTTTGTGGCAGACCGATTCTGGGGCAACCGTCGTTCCATCCTTGTTGGCGGCATTCTGATGGCATTAGGGCAATTCTCGCTTTTCACCTCCGCCATGTTTAGAGAGGTAGAAGGATTTGGTGTAATATCGCTCTTTACGGGTTTGGGGCTGATGATTGTCGGTAACGGCTTTTTCAAACCCAACATTTCCTCTATGGTAGGCTCGCTGTATGCACCCAACGACTCCCGCCGCGATTCGGCATATACTATTTTCTACCTCGGCATCAACATCGGTGCATTCCTTGGCAACCTGATTACCAGCACCGTTGGCGATACCGGCAATCCCGATGATTTCAAGTGGGCGTTTTTGGCCGTGGGTATTGCCATGACATTAGGCACGCTCATTTTTCAATGGGGTAAAGACCGCTACCTCTATTCATGGGAAGGCAACCCTGTGGGGATGACTCCCGCAGACTCTCCGGGGGTTAAACAAGTTTATTTCTGGCTACCTGTACTCTTGCTCGTAAGCCTTGGCGTGCTGTACATTGACGCTTTTGTTTATAACATCGTATTCCCGATTCTGATTGTTTCCGCACTGGTGATTGCCTACATCGTATTTGCCGATAAATCGCTTACAAGCGTGGACAGAGAAAAGGTGGCGGTAATTTTCATCGTTTCGTTCTTCGTGATTTTCTTCTGGGCAACTTTTGAGCAGGCTCCCGCTTCGCTGACCTTCTTTGCCGATGAGCAAACCGACCGCGAAGTTTTCGGCATCACTGTTCCGCCAAGCCTGTTCCAAAACCTGAACTCGTTCTATATCATGATTTTCTCCCTGCCGATGGCTGTTTTCTGGGGCTTCCTGAACCGCCACAAGCTGGAACCAAGTTCACCGGTGAAGATGGCTTGGGGCCTTGTGCTGGTAGCTTTGGGCTATGTAGTCATTGAGTTTGCCGTAAAAGATTTGGCACCCGGCGTAAAAGTGAGCATGTTCTACCTAATTGGTTTGTACCTGTTGCACACACTTGGTGAACTTTGCCTCTCCCCTATTGGGCTGTCGCTGGTGAACAAACTGTCCCCTCCGAAGTTTATCTCCCTGTTGATGGCGGTTTGGTTCCTTGCACCTGCCATTGCCAACAAGGCTGCCGGTATGATTTCAGCCCTCTATCCCGAACCGGGCAAGAGTACCTTTTTCTTAGGTATTGAAATTACCAACCTGTACGAGTTTTTCCTTATCAACGTAGGGCTGTCAGGTGCTGCTGCAATTCTGTTATTCCTGATTGCCAAGCGTTTAGATAAAATGATGCACGGTATCAAATAAACTTTGCCTTGGGTAAATATTTATAGTAACTTTTCGGCAGTGGCTCAAAGCCCTGCCGATTGTTTTTTTACCATATGAAGATTCACGGTATTATAGCGGGCGCGCTGCTGCTTTTATCGGCAGGCTGCTCGCAAGCACAAAAACACGTACAACAAGACGCACAAGCACCTGCCGTGCAGGCTGTCCAACCGCGTGGGGGGCAGGATGTAAGCGCCTATCCCGAATTGAAAGCAGCCTTAGACACTATTCAGCGCCGCTTTGCACCCGACAAGCGCACCGAACCGTTTTTAACGGAAAGCCAAGCCAAAGGCGACTCGCTGCTCATCAGCATTGACGTAGGGAAAAGTGAAGCCAAGCGGACATTAGACAGCCTCTCCAACACACTGACGATACCTGTGCGTATCACCACTGTATTGTTGCCCGACCAATCGGTTGGCAATAAAGGATATGCAGTGGTCAATATATCTGTTTGCAATATCCGCAGCCGACCGGAGCACTCCGCCGAACTTGCCACGCAGGCACTGATGGGGATGCCGCTCAAAGTATGGAAAAAGAAAGGCGGCTGGTATCTGGTACAAACTCCCGACCACTACTTGGGCTGGGTAGATGGCGGCGGCATTGAGCGCATGACCCAGGCCGAAATGGCACAGTGGAAAGCCCGCAAAAAAGCCGTTTTTCTGCCGCTTTTCGGTATGGCCTACGAAAAACCCGATGTGCAGGCAGCAACCATTGCCGACCTGACAGCAGGTAATATTGTGGCCATATTGGCAGAAGCCAATGGCTTTGTGCAAATCGGATTCCCCGATGGCAGAAAGGCGTATGTACCTGATAATCAAATCAAAAAATCGGAAGAGTGGCTGGCAACAACCAAACCCTCAGAAGCTGCATTAGTCAGTACGGCACGCCGCATGATGGGTATCCCCTACTTATGGGGCGGCACTTCGCCCAAGGGAATGGATTGCAGCGGATTTACAAAAACGGTGTACTGGCTCAACGGGCTGATTATTCCGCGCGATGCCTCGCAACAAATTTGGGCAGGCGAAGAAGTGGATAATAAGCGTGATTTCTCCCGTTTGCGCCCGGGCGATTTGCTGTTTTTTGGCAAACCTGCTACCGACAGCACCGCCGAGAAAGTTATTCACGTAGGTATGTGGATTGGCAACGGAGAATTTATTCATGCTTCGGGCATGATTCGCGTCAGCAGCATGAACCCGAAAGCCGATAACTTTGACCAATACGAGTATGACCGCTACCTGCGCACCAAACGGCTGCTCAATGTCCCTAACGACAAGTACCTGATAACACCGGAAACGATATTAAAATAAAATCACCACCATCAGATATTATGCGCTATTGGATTGCTTGGGTTCTCCTGCTGCTTAGCAGCCATCTTGCAACTGCACAGAGTAACATACGTACCACGGACAGCATGATTGTCGCAGGTGCCGTTCGTCAGCCTGTGGTTATCACAACCGACCGACTGGCGGCTATGCAGTCCGTTGCTATTCCCGACCTGCAACTCATCAGCCACAGCGGTGCCATGCGCAACAAACTGACCCGACTGCAAGGCATCCCGTTGGTGCAATTGCTCGCCGATGTAGCCATAGATGTGCCTAACCCGAAGTTGCTCAGTGAATATTTCGTTGTACTCATTGCCACCGACGGCTACAAAGTGGTATTTTCGTGGAACGAGCTTTTTAATAACCCGCTGGGACAGTCTGTGTTCGTAGTAACGAGCGAAGGCGGCAAAAGCCTGCGGGAAATGGCTGACCGCCTGCTGGTTATCACCACATCAGATATTCACACCGGCAGACGGCACATCAAGTCGGTAGAAAAAATCATCATTCAACGTTTTGAATAAGCCTTTTATCTGTTTGACCTATGAAAATTACTTATTTCGGACACGCCTGTTTTCTGGTTGAGTTTGGAGGCAAAAAACTCTTGTTTGACCCGTTTATTACTGCCAATCCGCTGGCAAAAGGCATTGACTGGCAACAAATTAAGGCAGATTATATCCTGATTACGCATGGGCATCAAGACCACGTGCTGGATGTGGAAGCCATTGCAAAAAATACCGATGCCACACTGATTTCCAACTTTGAAATTATTACTTGGTTCAGCGAAAAAGGCCTGAAAAAAAGTCATTCCATGAATCATGGCGGGAAGTTCAGTTTTGACTTCGGCAGCGTAAAATACGTCAATGCAGTTCATTCCAGTGCTTTGCCCGATGGCAGCAACGGCGGCAACCCGGGCGGCTTTGTGATTTGGGGCAAAGACGGCTGTTTCTACGCAGCCGGCGACACTGCACTCACCGAAGACATGAAACTCATTCCGCTGACTTGTCCCAAACCCGATGTAGCTATTTTACCCATTGGCGATAATTTCACCATGGGCTATGAAGATGCTGCCATTGCTGCGGATTTTGTACAATGCAATAAAGTAATGGGCATACATTACAATACCTTCCCCCCTATCACCATTGATACGGCAAAAGCACAGGCACATTTTGCTGCCCAAGGCAAAGAACTGCTGCTGCCTGCCATTGGCGAAACAATTTCCGTGTAAGTTGGTATCTATACGCAAACCTGACGGGTTTTAGAAATCCGTCAGGTTTTAAATACCTGTTTTTCAAGAATTTACACAAAAGTATTTTCCCCAACCACTTGCGATTTTGTATATAAGAATTTGCAACGGATAAATCCCTGCACCATTGTTTCATGCTGTTTTGTCCTACTTTTTCCGAAATACCAATGCGCCGAAGGTTTGGTCGTCGCTGATAACTTCGTGGATAACTTCGTACTGCTCGGGCTTGGAAGTAAAATATTCGTAGGTCAGGCTTTCCTTGCGCAGTTCGGGGCGATACGAATAGTGCGAATCCCAAATGAACAGGCTGCCTTTGGGCGCTGCTTTGGCATTTGCATCTGTGATGAACTGCGGGCGTGTTTTAAACTCATAGCGCGTTCTGCCCAAGTAGTAATAGAACATATCGTGATGCAAATAGAGTGGAGGTTCGCCGTTGGCTTGTTCATAATTTTTGTACCACTCGGCCAATCGTTGGCAGGCAGCGTCTTCGCCCGAAAGTTTGATGGGGCGAACGGTAACTAATGCAGAAAGCACCATTAACCCGCTGATTGCCAGCCACTTCTGTTCTTGTTTCAAAGGAATGAGCAGTATGAGAATCCCCAACATGGTCAGTACGAAAGGCCGCCAGTCGCGTTCATCGGTAAAAACCACGTAGTTGTGCTCGTAGGTCATGAACAGGGCTACGACAATCGCCAGACCGCCCATAACATACAGCAACAGGTTTTTAGGTTGAAAATCGTTCCACCATTCTACGGCAAAGGCTGCCATAACCGCACCCAGCGGAGCAATTACCAACAAATAGCGCAAATTACCGCCACCCGAAGGGCCAATTTCTACTGCCTGCCAGTTGAAAATGCAATACATCAGGAAATACAAACCAAAAACCGACCAGACAATCGCATCAGGTTGTTTGAAAAGTTGGTCTATATTGCCGCCCGCTTTTTTGATTTTCATGGTCAGATAAACCACCGTCAGCAGCACTACCGGAGCACCATAGATAGTAATGGACATCAGGAAATAATGATTGAACCCTTTGCGGGGGAAAGCCCCGCCAATTTCGCCGCTCGATTTCAGAATCTGATTGAGCAGGTACAGCGGGTCGCCTGTGATAATCCAGCCCCACACATGTTGCAGCAGCGGAAAAGTGCCCAACAGAAAGGCCGCCACCCACTGCCGACGATAGGCCAGCAGCAAAAAGTACAGTCCGATAAACGGGTAAAACTCCTGACGGATAAATGCCACGTAACTCGCCGCCAACGCAGCCCCCGCCCACTTTTCTTTGAGATGCAGCCATATGGCGAGCGACAGCAGCAGGGCAGTAATAATTTCCGAATAGTTGCGGAAACCCAAGTTGAACCAAAGCGGCTGCAATGCCAAAGCGACAAAAGCCAAAGCAGGAATTTTGCTGCCCAACTTCTCGGCAATGCGGTAGGCCATCAAAGCCGTGAGTGCCGCTACCACACAGTTGAAAAAAGTTACGACACCCGAACCACCCAGTGCAGGCAATGCGTAAATAAGTTTGTAGCCGGGTTTTGCCCAGTTGCTCAAAATAGAGTTAGGGCTGAACCAAAAGCCCCTCATGGAAAGAAAGTGGGCGGCCTCATCTTGCTGATAAAACCCGTTTGCAGTGAACGAATAAGCAAAATAAATGAATGCCAACAGAGTGGTAGCCGTTAGGAGTTGTTGTTTGTTCCACATAGGTTTTTAGTTTTAACCACCTCAAAACCAATAACTTTGCTTGATTACTTTCAGAAAATAGACCACCCCTTTTTTGTCTCTCAGCTCATCAATGTACGCTTGGATGTGGTTGATATCGTCTAACAGTCTTTTTTTACGGGAGCGAAATTTGGCAGCGCTGAAATCGTATTTATAGGTCAGAAAATCGCTGATGATTTTTGCATCATCACTCTGCTGGGTATATTCCCAAAACTCTGTTTGCAGTTGGCTGAGTTGTTTGCGCAATACCTTGCAGTAGCGTTTCAGTTGCTCCTCTACTATGTCAGCCATTTTTTCCATGCCTTGCGAGTTGTGTTCCAATTGCAGGCGCATCAATTCGTAGAGGTCGTTGCGCTCATATGCCTGCGTTACTTTTTTCATCAGTTCGGTTTTTTCCTCGCGCACCTTCGGGTCGGATTCAAGGTCGGGATGCAGGGCTTTGGCCAGCGAGGTATAGATGCTGCGCACATCCTTGGCTTCCATTTGCGCCTCTTCTTTCATGCGCTTTTGGCGGGCTGTTTCTTTTTTGCTGCTCTTCTGCTCCGGCTCATCCCAATTACCGCCAAACGGATTTCCCGCCATGCGCTCGTGCATTCGCTCAAAAAAAGCCTCCGTTTTCTCTTCCGCATCTTCATCGTTGGGATTGAAACCAAACAGTTTTTCAAACAACTGATTGGCCATTTGCTCCCGTTCCTCCCGAAAAGCCATATCCTCTTCGGTTTCGTACTTTTCCAGCAATGAATCTACAAATTCATCGTCCAACACTTCCGACAACTGCTCGGCTTCATTGAGAATGAAAGCGGCCAGCGTTTTCTTTTGCCCTTTGGTAAGCGACATGGTATCGTGTATCTCATCCAATCGGTGAAGCCATGCCAATTGTTTTTCCTTTAACTCGGCAAACAGCGGCGCCAATTCGGTGAGGACTTTATCACGGGTTTTCTGCACAACAGCCTTCACACGCTCCATTTCGCGTTTGGTCTGCTCAATGGACTGCACCAAGCGATTAAATTCGCGTTGTGTGGCGTTGAGTGCTTTATCGTTGCCGGGTTGAATGCTGAGAATTATTTCGCGGGAATCTGCCTGAGGCTCATCTGCGATTTGCTGATTAACTGCTTTGGTCTTTCTGGGCATCGCTTTTTATTTCTTCAAAACTACAACTTTTATGGGGACATCCTGCAATGGCCAATAGCCCTCGTCGGTTTCCAGCGATGCAATTTTGTCCACTATCTCCATACCGTCAATCACTTCGCCGAATACGGTATGTTCGCCGTCCAAATGGGGAGCTCCGGCCGCTTTGGCATATGCTGCACGCTGTGCGGGTGTTACTTTGAAGTTGTTTTCTCGTGCGGTGGCCTCCAATTCGGCTGCCGTATAGCGCACCCCTTGTACTATGTAAAAATCGTGTGAGGCAGAGCGTTTAGCAGGATTGTCCTTGTATTCCCGCGCCATTGCCAATGCCCCGCGCACGTGCAGATGCTTCTCACTGATTTCCGAAGGGATGGTGTACTTGCCAATATTCATTACGGGCTTTTCGGAACCGCCCCCCTGAATCATAAAACCTTTGATGACTCGGTAAAATTCGGTTTTATCAAAGTAGCCCATTTTGGCAAGGCGAATAAAATTGGCGCGATGCAACGGCGTATCATCGTACAGCCTCAGGCGAATATTACCCATTGGTGTTTGTATTTCTACCTCATTTTCAGGGTTTTCTGCGCCGTATCGGGTGAGTTCTGCCACTACGTTTTGCTCGTTCAGTTCAGGGAAAATAGGAGCAGCGGTTTTGGCTTTGCCCGATTTTTCGGCCTGCCGTTGCGCCACCGCGCGACGCTCCGCAGGGCTTTTGCTCTCACAGGCCGCCAACAAACCTGCAACCAGTGCCCAATAAATCAGTCGGTTCATACTGCTTTCTTTTAAATGCCAAATTTATCCCAATTTTTGGCTTGCCGAAATACAAGTCGGGCTACTCCTTCCAATGCTCCAAAGAAGCAATCAGCTCAGAAAGTTGTTGCTTGTTCAACAACGACACGCTTACGGGAGGATAAGGCAACAAAGAAAACCGCTCGTGGATTAGTAAAATCAGCACTTTGCTCAGGCCGTAGTTGTAGCTGTTCAGTTCGTAGTCCCTGAACTCATCTTTGCGAATTTCAATAATTTTACCGATTCGCTTTACAAAAGGAAAGGGCAACAAATTGTAGAAATGCAGCCTGATAACCTGATTATCATTTTCGTAGCGGATGTAGGCAGGCTTTACGATGAAAAAAATACCGGTAATAAAAATGACAATGGCAAAAATCAGGATGCGAAAGGCCGGCAGACTCATACCGAGCGACTCCCGAAAAAAGATAAGCACCAGCGGAAAAAGGAAGGCCAACGCTGCTACCAAATAAAAACGGCGCACCTGACTGATGTTATCTATAAATGTATGCATCTGTTGGGCTTTTCGTTCCGGATAATTTCAAAATTAAGCAATAAATTGTCAAACACTTATAACGCAAGCTAAAATGGCACAACTCCCCGAAAAACCAACCCTTGCTGATTATCAGGCATATATGGAGCAAGTCTGCGAAGAACGCGGCTGGGCAAAAAATACGGCACTGGAACTTTTCCTGCTTTTTTCCGAAGAAGTGGGCGAACTGGCCAAAGCCATCCGCCGCCATCATCAACTCTACATAGAACCCGCCAAAGCACATAAACAGCCCAACTTGGCCGAGGAGTTTGCAGATGTGTTCGGCTATTTATTAGATTTAGCCAACCATTTCGGAATAGACCTTGAAAAGGCTTTCCGCGACAAAGAAGTTATTAACAGCCAACGAACTTGGAACTAACCCATGAACACCAACCTACGCATCCGCCTTTCTGCCATGATGTTCCTCCAATTTTTTGTATGGGGGGCATGGTACGGTCAAATGAGCAAGTATATGTTTACCCAACTCAACGCTACGGGCGCACAGGTGGGTAGTGCCTATGCTGCTTTTTCCATTGCAATGATTGCCGCTCCTTTTTTCATCGGTATGATTGCCGACCGATATTTTGCCGCCCAAAAGGTATTGGGCGTGCTGAATTTGTTGGGTGCGGGGTTGCTATTCTGGCTGACGCAAATCGGTGATGCCGATAATTTCTACTGGGTTATGCTGGCCTATTGCCTCACCTTTGCCCCCACCATTTCATTGGTTAATGCCATTGCCATGCGGCATATCAGCAACCCCGAGCGCGATTTTCCCGGGCTGCGTGTGCTGGGCACCATCTCGTGGATAGCTGTTACCAACTTGATTGGTTTCTGGGGTTTAGGCGATAAAGTAGCTATCTTCCAGATTGCAATGGCGGCGGCAGTGGTGCAAGGGCTCTTTGCCTTCCTTTTACCCGACACCCCTCCCAAAGCTACGGATGAAGTGAGTTTTGCCAAAATACTCGGTGCAGATGCATTCGTGCTGCTCCGCGACCGTTCTTATCTGATGTTCTTTATTGCTTCCATTCTCATCTGTATTCCGCTATCTTTTTACTATGCAATGGCTAACCCCGCACTGACCGATGCAGGCATGACTAATGTGGAAAACAAAATGTCGCTGGGGCAGGCTTCCGAAGTACTGTTTATGCTGCTTATCCCGCTGGCGTTTGCGCGGTTGGGAGTTAAATGGATGCTTATGGTGGGGCTGATTGCATGGATTGTGCGGTTCGTATGCTTTGCTTATGGCGATGCAGGCACGGGCGAATGGCTGTTTCTGGTAGCTATTCTGCTGCACGGCGTTTGTTTTGACTTTTTCTTTGTAACAGGACAGATTTATACCGATGCCAAAGCAGGCGATGCCATTAAGTCGCAGGCACAGGGGCTTATTTCGCTGGCCACTTACGGTGTAGGCATGTACATTGGCTCGCTGCTGTCCGGCAAAATCACCGACCTTTACACCACCAATGGTGTAAAAGACTGGGCAAGCATCTGGCTTGTTCCCGCAGGTATTGCCGCTGTGGTGCTGGTGTTCTTTGTACTGCTTTTCAAAGAAAAATCCGACCAAAACCGAACGCGGGTAAGTAAGGGGGCAAGTTTAAGCACACCTACCTAATATTTACCACAAGTGCACAAGAACACAAAAATCTTATGTATTTGCTATTTGTGTTCTTATGGTGGATTAAACGTCAAGTAATGTAGTGGGATATAATTTGCTCGCCTGATTAAATGACGGGGCTATGCTGACTGTTGCTCCGAAATCCCCAATCCGATATGCTTAACTATCGTTTCTCAATGATTAGTACAAAAGTGCCGTTTCGGCGGTAGAGTTTGGGCTCATCTTTGGGCGGATAGTACTTGTACACAATTTCCATCGGTTCGGTTACAATGTCCGTATTAAGGCTGCTCATCAAGGCCCCCTCGGGCTTTACGCCACTCGTATCTATTTGGCTGCCAAATACTTTTTTCAGAAAAGCCTTCCAGCCGTTGAGTGTTTTGAGTTGTGGTTTTTGAGCCGAAGCCAACCGATTGGCAAAGGCAAAATACAGGTAATAGCCCAGCGTACCGGCCAAAAGCCCCTTTAAATCTTTGGTTTTGTGCAACTTCAACGGAATTTGCAAATCAATGCAGTGCACCATTGTACCACCCGGTTTGAGCATTTGTTCCATGTGGCGGAATACATCTGCCATTGCCTCCGCAGGCACGTGCTCTAAGGTGGATACCGTAAAAATCAGGTCGTAGTAATTCAACGGAATTTGAGTGGAAGCAAAATTTCCCGCACGGTCAAAAATATAGCGCACGTCGGGATTGCGTTGCAGCAGGGTTTCGCGTTCGCCCCAACGGCTCCACATCTCCGCCTCGCCGCTTTCTACGCCGAAATCGTCTATCACGTGCACCTCGCAGCCGAATTGTGTGGCTATGTGTTGCGGCAAATCGCTGTAAGCACCGCCGATTTCCACCACCTTCATACCGGGCTTCAATTGGCAGTTTTCCAATATAAACGGCCGATTATGCCCTTTAATGCCCCAGTCGGCGAAAGGAACGCCCTTGCGGTGCATTTCCATCAGTTCGGTAACAGTACCCCAGCGAAGCTCTTTCAGATACAACATAAAAGCGTGTGCCCATTCGTTTGCGGCAGCAAAAGTAGCCGAAATCTTTACGATTGCTGATTATTTTTCAACTTATTCAAGTATGCACCCAATTGCTCAATCAGGTGGTTAGAAATACCGATGTCTTCGCGGTTTTCTTCAAAATAGCCGCGAGCGGTTTGTACATAGTCTAGAAAACCCTGCCTGTCCTTTTGTACGATGAGTTGATAAAGCGCTTCCACTTCGCGACGGAAAATATCCAACACCTTGGGTACAAACTCGTTATACATCTGAATATCGGCATACAGCCCCGCATCCTGCAACACATAGCGCGAAAAGAAGATGAGAAAAATCCGATACGGAGGCGATGCTACGTCGCGGATGATGCCTAACTGATTGCCCAGCGTGTTGAGCGTTTTGGCACTGGCAAATACATTGAAATGGTTCAACCCCTGCACCACACCCATGACCTCGTCGTGGTGCAGATAGTCCATATCAAAGCAGCGGGCTTGGTGCGCGGTAAACAATTGACGCAATTCGGTTTCCCATGCATTGCTGCCGTTCAGGTAATTAAACAAAACAACCTGCCCTTTCAGATGCCGCAACATGGGGCTGAACATGGGATGAACGGACAAAAAATCTGCCTGCACTTCGGGATGCTGTGCCTGTAACTTCTTGTAATGGTCTATGATAAACTTTTTGACGCTGCAAACTTCCACGATGGTTTTACCGTTGGCATAGGGGTAGATTTCGCCTAAAACGGCGCACATTGCACCTATGGGAACAGCCACAAAAATTACGTCCGCCCATTCGGATAAACTGCGGTTATCTGCTACTTGCGAGTGCTCATCGGCAGAGCTGAACAAAACCGGATAGCCGTTTTCTGCAAAAAATTTAACTAACCAACTTCCCAAGCCACGGCTTCCGCCAATCACTCCAATTTTTTTTATGCGCAAATCTTGCATTTGATAATATTTTGCTTACATTGTGCAACAATAGTTGTCAGCTAAGGCAAACAAACCTACGGTACTTTATTTTTCTTACTTCTCTGTTTAACTTCTTACACAATGCTAAACGTATCGTCTATACCTTTTTTCCAAGGTAAAGCTACAACCATTTCCATCCTCACCGAAATTAATTGCATTTTCTGTGTTACCAAAGGATTTCAACCCTCTGCTATTTACAGGGAGCAAGCCCTGAAACAATTGGACGCCTTCATGCAGTACAATGCGCACGGCATTATTTGGGACTTACGCGATGCCGAAGTAATTGCCAAAGAAGACCAAGATTGGACAGTGAACGAATGGCAGCCCAAAGCGCTTGCATTAGGCTATCGCCGCGGAGCTATTATCGTCCCTGAAAATGTGTTCGGGCAACTCTCCGTTAAAAAGGTAATCAGCCAAGTACAGTCTGCTAAGGCAGGAGAAGACCTTGAAATTCAGTACTTTTCCAATGCTCCTGCTGCCTACGAATGGATGAAAACTGAATTGGCTGTATTCGCATAATGCTTTGCGGCTTGGCGTAGTGGTGGATTTTTAGTACGAAAGTTCAATCAAAGCATTGCACCCGCCATTACGCCGAACCGCTGTTATAAGCCGTTTTTCTATTTGTCATTTGTGTCAATCAGTTCAAAAATCAATTCTGCCAAAATCTTTACATCACTTTCAATTGTTCCTTTCATATATCGTTCGTAAACATTTTTGTTGTCCGGAGGGTTAAGGTTGAGTATCAAGCCTTTTTCTAATGCCAAGAGTCTTAGAAACTCTCTTTGTGTTCGTCCGTTTCCTTCTCTGAACGGGTGCAAGTAGTTTACGTTATCTAAAATTTCCGCCAATTTCTCAGCTAACCTTCTTTTGTTTTCTTTCGGAATTTTCTTGAAATCGGCAATTAGTTGGTCAATGTATCTAAAAGCGTTGTTAAAATGCGAAGTAGGGAAAAATTGCTTACCATCTTTGCTAATTTCAACTGTCCGCTTTTTGCCTGCCCAAGCGTAAATCTCTTGAAATAAATGTCTGTGAATTTCAAAAAGGGTGTCTATGCCTTTGATTTTTATTGGCTTTTCGTAAAGCTCTTGTAGTCGTTTTGTTACCGCACTGCTCTCAACAAAAAGCAATACATCAGGGTCGGTTATATCCTGTAAATTTCTTAAAAGTCCTGTTTGGGGATCAGTGTAGGTGAAGTCAGGGTCTATGTATTTATAGGAATTAGACATAGGCTTTTTGTTTGGCCAATGCAACAAGTTCAGTTAGCGTAATTTTTCCGGTTACATAGTCCCTTATAATTTCTATGCCTTTGGGTGTAGGTTCAAATCCTTCAAACATATTGCTCCCCAAAGCGTTTGCAGTACTTTCAAGTGTTTTCAAGTCTGAAAACTTAACCCCCATTATTGTTAGGTTATTTCTGTCTATTTCTATCGTATTAAACATATTTTCCAGCCGTAAATGCTTTTTAAATTTACAATTTTTTAGGTCAAACCGTCTGTTTTCTGTCGCTTTAAATGGCTTATAACCTTCCACTGTGCAACTAACCTGCGATGGCACCGGCAACGGCAGCCGTCATCAAACAAGCTAAGCTGGCTCCCAACAGTGCGCGGAAACCTAATTTGGACAAATTCCCCTGCTGATTGGGGGCCATGCTTCCGATACCGCCAATCTGAATGGCAATGGAACTGAAATTGGAAAAGCCGCACAAAGCAAAGGTTGCAATCAGAATGGATTTGGGGCTGATGCTGCCGGCAGCTTTCATTTCCGCCAAACCCAAGTAAGCCACAAACTCATTGATGGCCGTTTTTTGACCCAAAAGACTGCCTACCTGCAAGGTGTCTTTCCACTCCACGCCAATGGCAAAAGCCACCAAACGGAACATCTGCCCGAGGATATATTCCAACGAAAAACCTTTGAACTGCCCGCCGGTAGATTCAACTACCAGTGTATTCAGCCCCAGCCACTCGCCAACCATATCTTTGAGGATGTAGTTTACCATGGCGATAAGCGCAATGAATGCAAGCAACATGCCGCCAATATTCAGCGCTAATTTCAGGCCGTCGGCTGCACCGTTGGAAAGCGCATCTATCAAGTTTACACCCAGATTTTCCTTGTTTACTTTCAGTTCGCGGTCAATTTTATCGGCTTCGGTTTCAGGAACAAGCATTTTGGCAAATACAATACCTGCCGGAGCGTTCATCAGCGATGCGCTGAGCAGATGTGCCGCATATACAGCCTTTTGTGCGGGGTCATCGCCGCCCAAAAATGCCACATAGGCCGCCAATACGCCGCCTGCAATGGTTGCCATGCCGCCCGTCATCAGGCACATCAGTTCCGAATAGGTCATGCGGGAAACGAACGGACGCACCAACAAAGGGGCTTCGGTTTGCCCCAGAAAGATATTGCCGGCAGCGGCCAAACTTTCCGCTCCCGAGAGGCGCATGGTGCGTGCCATCAGCCAAGCAATACCATATACGATTTTTTGCAAAATGCCCAAGTAATACAACCCCGCCGATACGGTGGAGAAGAAAATGACCGTGGGCAGAATCTGAAAGGCAAAAATAACCCCAAGAGATTTTTCACCATTGGCAGTAGCCAAATCGGCAAAGAGGAACTGTGCTCCCGCCTGAGAAAAGCCCAAAAAAGTTACAAAACCGCGGCTGAGGGCATTAAAACCATCGGCAACAAAGCCTACTTTCATCACTAACAGGCCAAAGATGATTTGTAGAACTACGCCCGTAGCTACCAGCCGCCAGTCTATTGCCCGCCTGTTGGCAGAAAACAAAAAACCGATGCTCAATAATACGGCAATGCCCGCAAAGCCGCGCAGATAGTCTTCCATGACAAAAAAGTTTTCAGATTAAAAAATTACAACGGAATATTGCCGTGTTTTTTACGCGGCAGCGAAACCGCTTTGTTTTGCAACATTTCAAAAGCCGTAATCAGTTTTTGACGGGTTTGGTGCGGCTCAATTACCTCATCAATAAAGCCGCGATGTGCCGCACGCCAAGGGTTCGCAAATTTATGGTTGTATTCTGCCTCTTTTTCTTTCAGCGCTGCCTCCGGGTCTGTGGCTTCGCTGATTTCTTTGCGGAAGATAATCTCGGCGGCACCTTTTGCACCCATCACGGCGATTTCTGCCGTCGGCCAAGCATAATTCATGTCTGCCCCGATGTGCTTGGAATTCATCACATCGTACGCACCGCCGTATGCTTTGCGTGTAATCACGGTTACGCGCGGCACAGTGGCTTCGCAGAAGGCATAGAGCAGTTTTGCTCCGTGCGTGATGATGCCGTGCCACTCTTGGTCGGTGCCGGGGAGGAAGCCCGGAACATCTTCAAACACCAAGAGCGGGATATTAAACGAATCGCAGAAGCGCACAAAACGCGCTGCCTTGATGCTTGCGTTGATGTCCAGCACGCCTGCCAGCACAGCGGGCTGATTGGCTACAATGCCGATGCTGCGGCCTGCCAAACGCGCAAAACCC
Organism: Rhodoflexus caldus; assembly: GCF_021206925.1. Taxonomy (NCBI): domain Bacteria; kingdom Pseudomonadati; phylum Bacteroidota; class Cytophagia; order Cytophagales; family Thermoflexibacteraceae; genus Rhodoflexus; species Rhodoflexus caldus. The sequence continues at coordinate 70,718 of NZ_JAJPRF010000006.1, forward strand.
ACCACAATGTTTTCGGCAAAATTTTTATGTACTTCCAGAAAACCGTTTTCGCCTTCATCAATCACACCAAAAATTACCTCGCGGATGTCGTAGGGCTGATTCGGGTTGTCGGGAACAATGTTATCCAATTCGGGGCGGGTTTCGTCCGATGGTGTATAGGGCAGCATCGGAGGCTCCTCTTCGCAGTTTTGCGGAATATAGCTCAGTAATTTTTTCAGGTGATTGATGCACTCCACTTCGTTGGCACAGGCAAAGTGTGCCACGCCGCTTTTGGCGCTGTGGGTGCTTGCGCCGCCGAGTTCTTCGGAAGTTACTTCCTCATGCGTAACGGTTTTAACAACGTTGGGGCCTGTTACGAACATGTAAGAAGTGTTTTCTACCATCATGATAAAGTCCGTGATGGCAGGTGAGTAAACCGCACCGCCTGCGCATGGCCCCATAATGGCAGACAATTGCGGGATAACGCCCGAAGCAAGCGTATTGCGATAAAAAATATCGGCATAGCCGCCCAGCGACATAACGCCTTCCTGAATACGCGCCCCCCCCGAATCGTTCAAGCCAATAACGGGCGCACCGTTTTTCATGGCCAAATCCATGATTTTGCAAATCTTCTCGGCGTGTGTTTCGGAAAGCGAGCCGCCGAAAACCGTAAAATCTTGCGAGAATACGTACACCAAACGTCCGTTTACTTTGCCGTAGCCGGTAACTACACCATCGCCGAGGTAGTATTCCTTGTCTAAGCCGAAATCTTTGCAGCGGTGCATCACAAACTTGCCGATTTCCTCAAAAGTGCCGGGGTCGAGCAGCAGGTCTATGCGCTCGCGGGCTGTGAGTTTGCCTTTTTTGTGTTGCGCATCAATACGATTTTGTCCGCCACCCAACAGGGCTTCGCGGTTTTTACGCAGCAATTCCGCTGATTTTTCGGCTTTCGTCATAGGTCTGTTACTATTTTGATTGGCTCTGATATATCTTTTTCGGGATGTGCAAATTGCAGATTTTTTCGCACACTCGGGTCGCCAAAGTTATATCATTTTGCCTTTATCATCACGTATTTCGGGCAATGGCACGGAAAACCGCAGCCGAACTTTTCACCGCCTTCAGAAGTGTGTAAATCCTGCCAAATGGCTATCAACTTGTAATTTTCCTACACCGAATAGTACTTTTTTCACCCGTTATATACTTTTTCCCGCAAACTGACGTTAAGAATGGGTAAGAAAAGTGTAATTTTCATGTACAAAGCAAAGTTTTGCAAGTTTGAAACCATATACAACCTATTCCGATTACACCAAATATCTTTATGCTGACAGTCAGTACATAATGCACGTATTTTGTTAATTATTCGGGACAGCTACAGGCTGTACGTTCAACAGGCACTCCTATGGTACAACCAATACAACCCTACCTTGCACGCCGCAAACAGCTATGGATACACCACTTTTTTTCGCTTGTGTTACTAACGGTAATATTCGTAATAGGCAGCGTTGCGGAGGTATATGCGCAGAGTTGTTCATGTACTTTTACCAGTCGCCCGACAGGTGGCAGTAATCCGGCTGTACGCGAATGGACAGATGCAGGCACATGGACTACCTCAGGTGGAGCAGGCTGCGTAGGCAAAACCCTTCCCGGGCCTAATGACTGCGTGGTTATCAACAGTAATGTACGGTTGAGTTCAGGAACTGTAAATGTTTTGGGAGTTATCAACAATTCTACACTAACCGTTACAGGTGCAAATACTCGCTTAAATGTCGGCCCTATTGGCGCACCGAATAATAAAGTATATTTTATCAGTGGTAATAGCAGTACTCTTTCGGTTATTAACGCTGCCATTGTAGATGTTTGGGGTGGATGGGCAAGTGCAAACAATGGTAATACAAGTGCTGTTGGCGGTACGGCAGGATTTTTTAATGTAAGAAACTGTGGTACTGTTGGTGGCAATCCCAGCCTTTTTGATAACAGAGGAACGTGTGATAATATAAATTCCCCCCTTTCAAATCCGGGAACACTGATTTATTGTATAACCTGCGCGGCCTGTGCAGGTAGTTCCACACAGCGGCAAAGTGCAGCCCCTCCGGGGGGGCAACCCGGGTGCAATGCCATTGTAACTCCTCTCCCCATCACCTTAGTCAGTTTTGAGGCCTTTGTGCAGCAGCAGGAAGGCAGCAGTGAGCCGTATGTAGCCCTGCGTTGGACAACTGCCCGCGAAATAGACAACGATTTCTTCACCATTGAGCGCTCTGCGGACGGGGAAAACTTCACCGAAATACAACGCATACGTGGTGCGGGCAACAGCGATGCTGTGATTTCCTACGGCATTGCCGATACTGCGCCTCTGCACGGCATCAGCTATTACCGCCTCAAACAAACCGACTTTGACGGCACTTTTACATACAGCAAAATAGTTTCCGTACAGGTAAACCTGAGTCTGGCAAGTCGCTTGTCGGTATATCCCAACCCTAACAAAGGCAATGGCTTTTTCCTGAATATGAAAAGCGAAGAAGTAAAATCGCTTGCCATCTACGACCTTTCAGGGCGCTTGCAGGCATTTTGCACCGACTTTGAACTTACCTCGCAAGGTCTACAACATGTTACTGCCACCCGCCTCAGCAAAGGCAGCTATCTGGTCAAAGTCTTGTTCGCCGATGGGCAAACGGCTGTCAGAAAGTTGATGGTGCAGTAAGTAATGAATCCGCCGGTAGGAATATTTAAAAAAAACGCTGTGCCGGCAGTTTCACTTACTGATACCGTCCAACAGTGCAGCAAACTGACCTGTCAGGCGGCGATTGGTATATTGCGCTACGGCTGCCTCGTTGGTAGTGGCGGGCAGGTTTCCGTATTGTTTGTAGGCATTGTAGAAGTAGCGCAGTGCAGCCTTTATCCCTTCTTTGTCTTCATGTGCTACGCAACGGCCGGCCTCGCATTGCTGCAAAATATGGTCGGTGTCGCTGCCTGTATTGCCGATGCCCAACACGGGGCGTTTGGCTGCCAAATATTCAAACAATTTGCCCGGAATGCGTCCCTGTGCGTTGTCGGCCTTGTTCAAAATCAAAAGCAGCGCCTGCGAGTTTACCAAGCGTTTTAAAGACTCTGCGCGACTCACGGCAGGCAGTATTTCTGTCATATCTTGCACCTTGTAGCGTGCAATTGCCTCATGCACAGAGGCATCCAATTGCCCAAAAAGCCGCAATGAAAACACCTGTCGGAACTCGGGGCTTTCCTGTGCCATTTCTGCCATGGCGGCAAAGAGTTGCTCGGGGTTGCGGTCTTCGCCAATCAGCCCCGCATGAGTGAGGGTCAGTTTCCAGTCGGGGGCGTAGTTCAAGCCTTTAAAATCGTCTTCGTCGTAGCCCCAAGGAATCACGTGTACGTTCTTTGCCCCGATGCTTTCCAAATCGCGTTTCCAAGTGGGGCTGACAATGGTTGTAACGTTAGCCGTTCGGAAAGCCTCTTGCTCCATGCGGCGGTGTTTGGCATCTGCCCATGGGGTCAGGATGAGCCGTTGGTAGTAGTCCACCTGAGTCCACGGGTCTTGGAAGTCGGCAAGCCAAGGCAGCCCCGTTGCCTGTCGGATTTTACAGGCAATTACGGTGTTCGTATGCGGCGGCCCGTCGGAGAGGATAGCATCTACGCGATTGGTTTTCAGCCAATTGAGCAGAAACTTTACCGAAGGTTTAATCCACATTGCCCGCGCATCGGGAATGAAAAAGTTGCTGCGAATGAATACCGAAAGTTTGTATTTCCAATCGGTGCGCCCTGCGGCTACCAAGTCGTTATTGACGTTGGCATCGGCAGGCTTGCCCAAAAATTTCTTATAGTAGGCATACGGCTCAAAAATCGGGTGTTTGAGCACCGTCATACCCGTCGGAATATCTTTGAAATTGCTTTCGTCCAACGAGGGGTAGTGCGCATTGGCAGCGGTGTAAACGACAGGCTCCCAGCCGTAGTGGCGCAAGTATTTGGCAATTTTCAGGCAACGCAATACGCCAATGCCGCCGCTGGGAGGCCAGTAATAGGAAATTATCAGTACTTTTTTCATTGCTTGGCAAAAATACGCCGCAATTCGTCTTTTACGCGCTCCATGCCTTCGCTTGCTTTGCCTTCCAAAGCATTAAAACCAAGGCGCGGACTTATATAAGGAATTTTGGTATCTACAACAAATTTGGGAATAGCGTCGCGGGTTTCCTCAATCAAGCCCGCAGCAGGGTAAACTTGCAAGGAAGTACCCACTACAATAAAAGCATCTGCCGATGCTACAATTTCCGCCGCCGTTTCAATCAGTGGGACGGCTTCGCCAAACCAAACGATGTGAGGGCGCAACTGCGAACCCAACGGGCATTTATCACCCAATTTGATGTCTTCTTTGATGTCAAAAACAAGCGATTCATCCTTTGAACTACGCATTTTAAACAGGCTGCCGTGCAGGTGGATAACGTTTTTGCTGCCTGCCCGCTCGTGCAAATCGTCCACATTTTGCGTAACGACGGTAACGTCAAAATCTTCTTGCAGTTCTGCCAGCACATAATGGGCACGGTTAGGCTGTGCTTTTTGAGCATCTTTACGGCGCATGTTGTAAAAATCCAGCACCAATTGCGGGTTTTTGCGCCAGCCTTCGGGCGAGGCAACGTCTTCAATGCGGTAATTGTTCCAAAGACCATTGAAATCGCGGAAGGTCGGAATACCGCTTTCTGCGCTGATGCCCGCACCGGACAAAACAACTAAACGAGGAAGCATAGTGATTTGGGATTTGCGATTTTGGATTGGGGATTTATAAGTTAAGTGTGTAATCTAAAACGGCCTTTCAAATTTACCGCAAAGCCCGCTGAGTATTACGCCAATAGCACTGAGTGTTTTTATGATGAGTCTTTTCTTTGTGTACACTGCGGTTAAACCTTTGCGCACTCTGCGGTAAAAAAGAATGCATTAATCTGCTCAACTGATTACCTGTTTCTTTTGTGCTACGAAGCGGACGATTTCGTCCCAAAATTGAGCAAATTCTTCACCAAATTCGCGGTAATGGGTTTGCAGCTCTTCGGTAGCGGTTTCAATGCCCGAAGGTCGTGCGATGCGGCGCGCCATACCTTGCAATACGCGCCCGATGACTTCTACTTCGGCATAAGCCGCTAATATATCGCGCTCGGCAGCATATTGCAAAAACAGCCGCGAAGTAGGTGGCAACAACTCATAGTGCCGATTCATCAGTGCATACATCTCCTTTGAAAAAACGGGTAACGGCACGTCCATGTAACGGTTCCAAGAGGCAGCCAGAAAATGGTCGTAAAAAACATCTACCAATACGCCTGCATAGTGGCGATAGCGGGGGCGTAGTCGTTGGGCACTCTGTCGCACTAACGGGTGCGTATCGGCGAAATGGTCAATGGCACGATGCAGCAGAATCCCTGCCTGAACGGAGGGCGCAAATTCCTGCCAGCGATTGCCTTTAACGTGGTCTGCAATAAAGTTCCCGACCAGCAAACCCTCATCGGGGGCAGCCAGTGCCAAATGTGCCAGAAAATTCATGGTCGGGCATTCGTTGTTTCATCATTCAACCGATTTTCGCTGTTTTTGCTTACCATGCTGATGATGCGGTCTAAGGCAGAGAAGAAAAACTCTACGCTGTACCCTGTCAGGAATGCCACCGCCAGCGGCGACAGCGATATGGGCAGCGTGATGGAGGTATCTTCGGGTACAAAAAACAACCCCACTGCCAACCCCGCCAAAGCCCCTAAATGGATGCGCAAAATGTATTTCAGGTCGCTTTCTTTGGTATAGACCATGCGGCGCGTGTCTTCCGTAAGTTTGCGCAACACGAAAGCAAAAGCACCCAGCAAGCCGTAAAGCAGCGGCAAAATATAAAGGCTTGCAATCAGCAGCGGGTATTGTGCTACCTGTTGCACCTTTTTCATCAAACTGATGCGCTCTTCGGGGCGAAGGTTTTTGATTTTGTCCTCTTTCAGCAATTCTTTTTTGTAGTATTTATCGCGCAGAATAACGGCGTTAATCGGTGTAAGCCAGTTGGAAAGCAACTCTACGCTGCTTTGCAGGTCGGAGGTAAGCTCGTCCAAATTGGTGTTTTTTTGGGTGGTCTGCAAAATGACGGTTTCACCTGTGAGCATACTCAATCGGGCAATTTCATCTTCCAACACCAGCATCTTCTGATTGATGGAAGCAATGTTGTTCATCAGCGTATTGCCGATGAGGGAATAAATCTGAATGGAAAGCATCAGCACCACCCAAAAAAGCCCCATCCAAGTATAGCGGCGCACGGCATTCTGCGCGGGAGAAGAACTGCGGTAGGTTTTAATACCCAGTAAGCGAAACAGAAAATAAGTAGGTTGCAACGTATCGGTAGCTGCCCGCAAACTGTCGGTAGTAACGGGGCGGATAATTTGGCTGATGGCGTTGTAAGCTGTCCAAAACTGTGTTTCCGCCTCCGGTGTCCATCCGTTGGATTGTTCCAAAAACTTTGCCTGCACCAACTGCTGCGTAATTTCAGGCGGTACGTTAATGCCACGCTCGGCAGCATAGGACAGAATCAGCATAACATCCTCTATCGCCTGTTTGAGCGGGTCGGGATAGCTGGTAAGGTTCGGAGTAGAAGGTGTTTGCTCGTTTACGGATGCGCTCATGGTACTTGGAATTGGTAAGATAACTCTCTTCCGTTAATGATAATCGGTGTATTATCGGCATAAACGGGTGTGATAACCCATGTACCCGATGTAATGCGGTCGTTGGAAGCCTGTGCCTGATGTACAACCGTGCCGCCTGCCACCCGTGCTGCCGTCATCATTCTGCCTGCGTTGCTGTCCTGTGCCACGCCTGTAATAAACATTCGCGCGCCGCTGAACCGAAACCATTTAAACATGATGGGCATTTTGCGGCTGTTCTGCAACTCTGCCCACTCGCGCTCGCCGGCGGAAAGTTCAAGCGTGAATGAAACCGTCTGGATGCGCACATTGGGAGGCATGGCAGGCAGATTAACTATCTGATTCGGCGTACAGGCAATTTGTCGGTCGCCAACGGTCAGCGTTGCCCGCTCTACCCGCATGGTGGCATTGTATCCGCCCCAAAGCGGTACTACCAACCACATCCAAAACAAAAACTTCATCGGCAAGTGTTTTTTTCAGGTTTTTTCAAATATAAGAAACGAATTTTGTTTTCCGGTACTTTCCTTATCTTTAAGGGCAACAGATTTTTATGCCTCAGCACTATGAGCCACAAGCCTCAAACCATTGCAGAAAAAATTCTTTCCAACCACAGCGGGAAGCCCGTTTATGCCGATGAGCTGACCATCGTGAGCGTAGACGGTGCTATGGCCAGCGATACAACAGCCCCTTATGCCATCAAAGCCTTTGAAGAGATGGCAGGCGGCAAAACCGTATGGAATCCCGATAAAATTGCATTAGTGATAGACCACGCTGCACCTGCACCCAATCAGACCATCAGCAACCTGCACCAACTGATGCGGGAGTTCGGCAAAAAACACGGCATTCGCGTGTTTGACGTTGGCGAAGGCATTTGCCACCAAGTGATTATGGAGCACGGCTACGTAAAGCCGGGCGATGTGTTCACCGGTGCCGATTCGCATACCACGCACTACGGCTGCATCAACGCGTTTTCTACGGGCGTGGGCGCAACCGACCTTGCGGCAGTTTGGCTAACGGGTAAAATTTGGTTCAAAGTGCCGCGAAGCATCAAAATCATCATCAACGGCCGCCTGAAAAAAGGCGTTTATGCCAAAGATGTCATCATGCACGTAATGAGCCATATGGGCATAGAAGGCGCTACCTATCAGGCCATTGAGTACTGTGGTTCAACCGTTGCCAACATGACGGTCGCCAGCCGTGCCGTACTGTCCAATATGGCCGTAGAAATGGGCGGTAAAGCAGGGCTGGTACACCCCGCAGGCTTGCAATTAGGCTACGACTTTACCCCGATTGTGCCGGATGAAGGAGCGGAGTACAGCCGTGTATTAGAACTTGACGTGAGCGACCTCAAACCGCAGGTCAGCATTCCGCACCAACCCGACCAAGTTACCGATTTGGAGAAAGTTAAGGGCAAGAAGATAGATTACGCCTTTATAGGTACATGCACCAACGGCAGGTTAGAAGACCTGCACGCTGCCGCCGATGTGCTGCGCGGCAGAAAAATTCACCCTTCGGTCAGAATGTTAGTTATTCCTGCCTCTAAACAGGTATTTCAGGCCGCCATGCGCGATGGCACCATAGAAATTCTGATGGATGCGGGCGTAAGTTTTGCCACCTCGGGCTGTGGCCCTTGCGTAGGCTCGCACATGGGCGTACCTGCCGACGGCGAAGTAGTTATCTCGGCTGCCAACCGCAACTTCCGCGGCCGCATGGGCAACCCCAAAGCCGAAATTTATTTGGGTTCTCCTGCTACTGTGGCAGCCTCCGCCGTAGCCGGATGCATTACCGATGCGGCAGATTTGTAACAAAAATCAGACAAGCGCAGCAATGCGATACGGATGAACGCCGACTCGGATGTTGATGCCAACCAATCCGAACAAGCCCGCATCATCGGCGCTCCGACACTTTGCGGTAAAACACACAACAGCATGGAAAACCAAGAAATTTTTCAACCGCGCACCGACCTCAGCGCCATCACAAAAACCATTGCCGATATCAGGGCAGAGGTGGCACAACTTGTTGTAGGTCAGCACCAAATGGTTGATTTATTGATTACTGCCCTCCTTGCCGACGGGCACGTATTAATAGAAGGTGTGCCGGGAGTAGCTAAAACACTGACAGCCAAAGTTTTATCCCGCATTATGAACATCCGCTTTTCGCGGATTCAATTTACGCCCGACCTGATGCCCTCCGATGTGTTGGGGACTTCCGTGTATAGCCTGAAAAGCGGCGAATTTGAATTTAAGGCAGGGCCTGTTTTTGCCAACGTGGTACTGATTGACGAAATCAACCGCGCACCTGCCAAAACACAAGCCGCACTTTTTGAGGTGATGGAAGAACGGCAAGTTACCATTGACGGCAAGCGCTACCCGATGGAAGCTCCGTTTATTGTGTTGGCTACCCAAAACCCGATTGACCAAGAAGGTACTTATCGGCTGCCCGAAGCGCAATTAGACCGCTTTTTGTTCAAAATTCAGGTGGGGTATCCGTCGGCAGAGGAAGAACTGACGATGCTTGGCGGTTTTCAAAGCCGACATATGCAAAATGACCTGTCGGTCATACGTCCGCTGCTGACGGCGGCAGATATTGCACAATACCGTCAGTTGGTGGCAGGCATCCATGCAGAACCCTCGGTGCTGGAATATATTGTCAAAATTGTGGGAGAATCGCGCAACGACGCTGCCGTATATCTGGGTGCTTCGCCGCGTGCTTCCATCGCTATTTTGAACAGTTCAAAAGCCTGTGCCGTACTGAACGGCCGCGATTTCGTAACTCCCGAAGATGTGCGCTTTGTGGCACCGCACGTTTTGCGGCATCGCATCATGCTCACCGCAGAAAAAGAAATGGAGGGCTTTACGGCAGACCAATTGGTGCAGCAACTGATTGACAAAGTAGAAGTACCGCGATAAACAAAAAGTCATCCGCAACGAGGGATGACTTTTTGCCTCCATATTTCGGCAGCAGGCAAGTAAGCAAACCGCTTAATACGCCGCCAAAGCCTTTATCTTATCGCGAATGCGGCCTTTGGGCAGGAAGTTTTGTTCCAGCGTAGGGCTGAAAGGCACGGCAGTGTCAAGGCTGCCCTCGCGCATAACGGGTGCATCTAAGAACTCAAAGCAATGCTCGGCAATCCATGCGGCTATTTCGCCACCGATGCCGCCCGTGAGGCAGTCTTCGTGGCAAACCAGCACCTTGCCTGTTTTCTTTACCGTAGCTGCAACAGCCTCTTTGTCCCAAGGCAACAGCGTGCGCAAGTCAATAATTTCAATAGACAAATCCGGCATTTCTTTGGCAATTTGCAAAGCCCAATGTACGCCCATGCCGTAAGTAATTACGCTCAGGTCGCTGCCGCTTTGTACGGTTGCTGCTTTGCCCACTTCTACGGTATAAAAACCATCGGGCACAAGCCCCGTAATGGAGCGATACATGGCTTTGTGTTCAAAATAAATGTACGGATTGGGGTCTTCTAAGGCTGCCAGCAACAAACCCTTCGCATCGTAGGGATTGCTTGGGTAAACTACTTTCAAACCGGGCGTATGGGTAAACCATGCCTCGTTGCTTTGGGAATGAAAAGGCCCTGCGGCCACACCTGCACCTGTCGGCATCCGCACTACCACATCGGCATTTTGCCCCCAGCGATAATGGATTTTTGCCAGATTATTGACAATCTGATTGAAACCGCAGGTAACAAAATCAGCAAATTGCATTTCTACCATGCTCTTGTAGCCCTTGATGGAAAGGCCAAGTGCAGTACCTACAATGGCACTTTCGCAAAGCGGTGTATTGCGCACGCGGGCGCGTCCGTATTGCCCTACAAAACCTTCGGTAACTTTAAATGCACCGCCGTATTCGGCAATATCCTGCCCCATCAGCACTAATCTGTCCCATCGCTCCATACCTTGGCGGAGTCCGTCTTGTACTGCATCAATGAAGCGTTTTTCGCTGCCCGCGTTGTCGGGGGCGACTACTTGCTGCACGTAAGGCGCGTACATATCGGCCAGTTCTTCGGCGGTATTGGGCACGGGGTCGGGTTCGGGGAAGGCAACGGCAATGCCCCGCTCAATTTCTTCGCGAATTTCCGCGCGAATGGCCTCCACATCAGCATTTGACAATACGCCTTCGGACAGCAGGTACTGTTCGTAGTTGTTCACAGGGTCTTTTTTACCCCATTCCTCGAACAGTTCTTGCGGTACGTATTTTGTACCCGATGCCTCTTCGTGTCCGCGCATACGGAATGTAATGGCTTCCAATAGAATCGGGCGCGGGTTTTGACGGATATCTTCCAATATGCGGACGATGGCATCGTAAACTTCCAACACATTGTTGCCGTCCACTTTTACGCCCTCAATGCCGTAGCCGATACATTTATCAATGAATTGCTTGCATCGGAACTGCTCGCTGCTGGGCGTAGAAAGGCCGTAGCCGTTGTTTTCCACCACAAAAATGACAGGCAAATCCCACACGGCGGCCACGTTTACACCCTCATGGAAGTCGCCTTCGGAAGTTGCCCCGTCGCCGGTGAATACCAGCGTAGCCTTTTTATGCTGCTGCAACACATCGGCCAATGCGATGCCATCGGCAATGGCCAGTTGCGGCCCGAGGTGGGAAATCATCCCTACGATATGATGCGGATTGCTGCCAAAGTGGAACGAGCGGTCGCGACCTTTGGTAAAGCCCGATTTTTTGCCCTGAAATTGCGCAAAAAGCTGCCCCAAATCCATGCCGCGACCGGTGAAAATACCCAAGTTGCGGTGCATGGGTAAAATGTACTCGTCGGCAGCCATCGCACAAACCGCACCTACGGAAATAGCTTCCTGCCCGATGCCGGAAAACCATTTGCTGATTTTTCCCTGCCGCAGCAGTACCAGCATTTTTTCCTCAATCATGCGGGGCTTTACCAAATTTTTATACAAATGAATCAGCGTATCGGCGCTGTAATTTTTACGGTCAAATGTGAGATGCATGGGGATGATATGCGAAAAAGGTTTGAACGGCTGCAAAGTTAGCAGGAGCGCATCAAACATTTTTGCATTAGTAAACATTAACTGCCGACACGATGCGCCCAATGCAAAAGCCGATTACCTTTGCGGACTATTTCGGGCATTATGTTGCGTTTTACGAAGGTTGATAAATTGGTCAGCAAGGCATTTTACGGCATTTTTCTGTTGAGTTATGCCGTTGTGCTGTTTATCCTGCTCACTTTCGTGATGTCGCAGTACTTCGAGGATTTTGTGGGGAAAGATTTGGGCTGGGAGGTTTTTGCACAATTGTTTTTTTACTTCGGGTTGGTGCTGACTCCACAGGCTCTGCCGCTGGCGGTTTTGCTTGCTTCGCTGATGGCATTCGGCAACTTGGGCGAACACTTTGAAATCACGGCCGTAAAAGCAGCAGGCATCCCCCTAACCCGACTGATGCTGCCGATGGGCTTTTACGCCGTACTGATTACGGTGGGCGCATTTCTTTTTAACAATCATTTTGCGCCTTATGCCAACCTGAAAGCCTACAGCCTGATGTATGACGTGCGGCAAAAAAAACCCGCACTCGAATTCAAAGAAGGCGGTTTTTACACCGACCTCCCCGACTATCGCATCCGCATTGAGCGCAAAGGACGCGGTGCGGACAGCATGGTTTACGGCGTTATGATTTACGACCACACCAAACAACGCGGCAATACAGACGTAATTTTGGCTGATACGGGAAAAATTTACACCATCATGGATAACAACTACTTAGTGATGGAGCTTTGGAACGGCAATAAATTTTCCGAATACATCGGGCAAAATACCGACCGCAAAGAGTTTGTTCGCGACCGATTCCAACAGGCTAAATTCGTATTTTCCCTCTCGGCATTAGGTATGCAGAAAACGGACGAGGAACTGTTTCTTTCGCATAAAATCATGAAGAACGTGTCTGAATTGGGTATCGTAGCCGACTCTTTGAAGCGAGAAGTGCAGCGCTATCAGACACCGCTCTATCAGGACTTGAAGCCTTACTATGACTACCAGTTCAATGTGGACAGGGCTAAGTACCCGGCAGATGACAAGGACAGCGTTTCGGTGGATTTTATGCAATGGAAAGACTCCGTTACGGCGGCCGATATTACCCTGCTTTTCGAGCGGGCACAAACTAAAACCCGCAACGTAGAATCGCTGGCAACTATTGCCAAAGACCGAGTAACTTATTACGACAAAGAAGAGCGGAGTTTTCGCCTCGAGCAGCACCAACGGTTCACCATGTCGGTTGCCTGCCTGATGATGTTTCTGATAGGCGCACCTCTGGGGGCTATCATCAAGCGGGGGGGATTGGGCGTGCCTGTGCTGGTTTCCATTATTTTCTTCATTGTTTTTTACGTCATCAATATCTCCGGCGGCCACTATGCCAAAGAGGGCGTAACCTCCGTAGCCACAGGCGCTTGGATTTCCGATGCGGTGCTGCTGGTTTTCGGTCTGTGGTTCTTCCGTCAGGCGCAAAAAGACTCCCGCCTGTTTGATGCCGACGTTTATATTATCTGGCTAAGCCGCCTGAAAGCCCACCTGAAAGCCCGCCTGAGCGGTAAAAACTCACTTCAATAGCCCACCTTGCCAAAGTGCAGATTTTGGAGTTTACAAACGGCATTAAGCAGGTGGGCAGATTAATGCGTTCTTTTTTACTGCGGAGTCCGCAAAGGTTTAACCACAGTGTACACAAAGAAAAGGTTCATCATAAAAACACTCAGTGCTCTTGGCGTGATACTCAGTGGGCTTTGCGGCAAATTTGAAAGGTCGCTTTAAACTACTTAACTAACAAAAACCTCATCGGAGGCGCGTTAATCTTCCCGCTGCAAGGCCTCTAAGGCTGCCTTCAAATTGGCTACGCGCTGTTCCTGACGGTAAATAACCGGTGCCGCTGCCCGCGACTCACAGTCGGTAGCCATGCAACGTTCACAAGTTTCGCCCACCAATCGGATGGGAATAGACGGGTCGTTCCAAAAGCGGATGTTCTTTTTAAGCCCCTGATTGACCAATAGCCCCAAAGAAACACTGTGAATCACGGGAGAACCTTTAAAAGAAGGCTTCGCCATGCTGATAATCAGATACTCTTTTTCCAGCCCGTAATACTTAGAACGTTGCGCCTTGCACAATACCGCATCTTCGCCGCTCTGCTCCCTTTGCAGCCGCGTCCGCAGTTCCTGTATCACCTGAATAGACACCCAACGGCGACAATAATGCTCGTTCAGCATAGAAGCATGAGGCGCTTGCAAACCCGAAAGATGCAGTTCTTTGCTCAGGTCGTACAGTTCGGCATTGGCGCGATTGCTGAAACGCAGAAAAAACAAATCGCGAAGCCCGAAAAACCGCGGCAAAAGATTGGTTAGCCTGTGGTAAAGCAATTCGGGGGCTACGCCGTACTTATCTAACAACTGCAAAAACAGTTCAGGCTGAAAAGCCCCCGACTGAAAAATAGCTCGCAAGTCAGTCAAAATTTCCTCACGCGGTAAAAAAAGCGCACAACTGAAATAAGAGCCTTTAAAATTATTGACCGCCTGCTCAAAAGAATTAACTTCCACCCACGAGGTAGTATAAGAGCGGTCGCTGATGTTCATAAACTGAAAACCCAGTTCACGCCCCAGAATGAAACATTTTTGTGTTTCGCTCAGGTCTTTATTAAGTAACAGGCGAGGTTGCTTTCCTTTAAGCGTTACGGAACGAAGCTCCTGTAACTCAGGTTGTTGTGTCAGCCCGTCCTCTTCAATGCGATACTGATACTCTTCCGTAAGAATCCGTATCAATTCCCGTGCACCTAAGGGAACGGCATGAATACCGTATTTCTGCTTACAGGCTTCTACCTGCTGTTCTATATCTTCAAAATAGTTTTCGTGCATTTCCTGATACGAACGCAGCGCCGAAAAGTAAATATGCTCTACCTTCATGCCGTAATTACGGCTGATTTCGATAATGGTATTGATAAAAGCATTGAGTTTAACGGGAGCGACTGATAAAATATCAAACAACTGTGATTTGTCTATGCCGAAAAAGTCCAGCGGTAATTCCTCCAACAAGTTGGTTCGCAGCAACTCCGCCACAGGTATCAGGCTTTTTTGCGTTTGCAGCGATACCAACCAGTCATAACTCACGCCAAGGGTATCGGCCAGTTGGGCGATTTTTTCAACCTTGGGCAGTTTTTTACCTTTCTCGATTTCGTTGAGGTAAGAAACCGAAAGACCTGCTTTTTCGGCCAGTTCGCTTTGCGAAATATTTTTTTCCACACGCAACTGCCTGATTTTCAAACCGAAAAGTAATTTAACGGCCGATTCGCGAATAGAAGGACGAGACATGAATATTTCGGTTATTGTATCGGTTTGCAGAATTTATTTACTGCCATGATTGACTAAGTAATTGAATAGTTTAAAGGGAACTTGTCAAAATCCGCTCACAGGGTCTAACGACCGCTGTCAGGTTTGCGTATGCCTCTGTGTATCACATAGTTCCAACTCAGGGATGCAAAACTCTACCCAGCCAATTGCCTCATTCAACCCTTTAATGAAAGCAAGTTTTTCTTCTAATGTACCAAACTCATATTCCTTTACAAAAAGGCGCTTTTCTTCCTCGGTTAAGGATTGATTGCTGTATGCTTTAATGACTTGCTCCTTTCCAAATATTACGCGAACAATATGGTTCATTTCCTGAAAATATTTTGTTGATGATAATCCAGAAATTCTTTTGAAGGTAAAAATTTATCAGGAAGATTTATTTTTTGGTTTTCATATTTCATAAAAAAATCTATAATAGCCTTTTCATGTGCAAAAATCTCCAACTCCCTCGAAATCTTAACGGTAAAATCAGGTGTGATTGTAATAAATCCTCTGTCAAACGCCTTATCGTGAATAGCGTTCAGACAAAGTCCATTTCTTGGATTTAATCTATGTTTGGTATTTTTTGACCAAGGGATTATATGACTTGCCACTAAAAAATCTGGTATTGACAAACCAGTTATGCAGCATTTGAAATAATACGACGAAAGAACGGCTGAGCGAAAAAAACTTTGATTAACTCTCTGTTTTACAACTGCTTCTCTTTCAACACCTTCTCTTATATCTTCTACCTCAATTTCCGAAGTTTCCTCAATTGGTTTATGAGCAAATTTTGAAATTAACAGTTCGCTTTCGTAAGCAAGTTTTTCCCAATTTCCGTTAAACTCTTCCCATACCTCCTCCTCTATTTTGCTGCCATGACTCAATCCTACAATCCCTTGCTTTTTCAATTCAGGGTCAAGCCTGCCAAAATTTCCAACTTTCATATTTAAAGCCGATGGGCTTCGTCCGATAATATTTGCATATTTGATTATCATGGGATTTGTTTTACTACTTGCCTTAAAGGGTATTTTACAATACACATTAAACGCAATGATTGTCTCCTCTTTTGTCCAATTATTTCTTGACATTTTATATCAATTTATGTGTTGCGGCACAACCTTTTTTTGCAAAGAATAAATAATTGCAAAAACAGCAATTTTATATTTTTTAAAAGTCAAATCGGGTTTTCCGTAAACGGTTTTGTCATTTTTTCTGTACCTGTATCCCCGCTTCCAAAGTTCTTTTGCAAGTAAAGTTTCAATTTTTGAGCCTTTACTTTTCACTGCTTGCATGTTTTTTCTTCTCTGCTCTTGGGTCAGTTTGTCCATATCGGGCAATTGGCAAATCTTTTATATACAAATCTGACAGGTTTTAGCGACCTGTCAGATTTTAATCAACTGTTTTTCAGCAATTTACACAAAAAACTTTTCGCAAACCACTTGCGCTTTTGTATAACACACGGATACAGGCACATGATGCGTTTTTTCACTGACCTTTCACAATGCCGCATCCGAATTATACAACCTGCCTATGCCATCAAATCGCGGCCGATGTCGCGGCGGTAGTATTTGCCCTCGTAGGTAATGGTTTCGGCGGCACGGTAGGAGCGTTGCAGTGCCTCCTGCATGGAGTCGGCAAGGGCTGTGAGAGCAATGACACGCCCGCCTGCCGTTACCACCGTTTCGCCTTGCTGCTTAGTGCCTGCATGGAAAGCCGTTACCTCGCCGATGCGGTCTAACCCACTGATAGGTTTGCCTTTTTCAAAGGCCTCAGGATAGCCTCCCGATACCAGCATAACCGTTACGGCGGTGCGGCTGTCTATCTCAAAGGCAGCTTGTGCCAAGCGACGGCGCGAAGCGGCATCCAGCAAGGTCAGCAAATCGGTCTTGATGCGCGGAATAACCACCTCTGTTTCGGGGTCGCCCATGCGCACATTGTATTCAATCACATAAGGCTCGCCGCCTACGTTCATAAGCCCGATGAAAATAAAACCGACATAGTCAATGCCTTCTTTTTGCAAGCCTGCCAATGTAGGTTTTACAATTCGTTCTTCCACTTTTTTCAGAAACTCCTCGTTGGCAAAAGGGACGGGGGAAACTGCCCCCATGCCGCCTGTATTAAGGCCGGTATCGCCTTCGCCAATGCGTTTGTAGTCTTTGGCGGCAGGCAGCAGGCAATAATCTTTCCCGTCGGTTAGCACAAACACGGACAGCTCGATGCCCCGCAAAAACTGTTCAACCACTACCGTTGCGCTTGCCGCACCAAATTTGGCCTCGGCAATCATTTCGCGAAGGGCAGCCTGCGCTTCTGCCAAGTCATTGATAATCAGCACGCCTTTGCCTGCTGCCAGCCCGTCGGCTTTGAGCACGTAAGGGGCTTGCAGGGTTGCAAGGTAGGCAATGCCTTCTTCCAAATTGCTGCTGTCAAAACTGCGATAGGCGGCGGTTGGTATGCCGTGGCGCATCATGAACTGCTTGGCAAAATCCTTGCTGCCTTCCAGCGCTGCGCCCGCCTTGTCGGGGCCTACCACGCGCACATGATTCAGGGTGGGGTGTTGGCGCATAAAGTCGGTAAAGCCGGCTACCAAAGGTGCTTCCGGGCCGACAACGACAAGTTCTATTTCATTAGCAGCGATAAAATCGGCTAATCTGTCAAAGTCTGTGGCTTCAATGGCAACATTTTGAGCAACCTGCGAAGTGCCCGCATTGCCGGGGGCAATAAAGAGTGCCGTACAAAGCGGACTTTGTGCTATTTTCCAAGCAAACGCATGTTCGCGCCCGCCACTGCCTAAGATGAGTATTTTCATGGTATGAGAACGTTGCGACAAAATTAGCATTTACTTACACAAAGCCTAAATTTGCCGCCTGTCCACCATTTTGAATAGCCATGACGATAGACCTCCGCAGCGATACCGTTACTCTGCCTACCGCGGCCATGAAAGCGGCCATGTTCAACGCTCCGCTGGGCGATGATGTTTACGGGGAAGATGCCTCCGTAAACGCCCTGCAACAATATGCCGCCGAGCTTTTTGGCATGGAAGCCGCCTTGTTTTGTCCTTCGGGAACAATGACCAACCAAATTGCCCTGAAACTGCACCTTCAACCGGGCGATGAGGTTATTTGCGATAAACTGGCGCATATTTACAACTACGAAGGCGGCGGTATTGCCCTGAATGCCCATGCCTCCGTGCGGCTGATTGAGTCCCTAAACGGAAAAATGACTGCCGAGCAAATAGCCGCCAACATTAACCCCGACGATATTCACTACCCCGTTACAAGGTTAGTTGCCATAGAAAACACCGTAAACAAAGGCGGAGGAATTTGCTACAAAGTTGCTGACGTTGAGCCTATTGCGAAGCTGTGCAGAGAAAAAGGGCTGCCGATGCACTTAGACGGCGCACGATTGTTTAATGCGTTAGTAGCTAACAAGGAGCAGCCCCGCCAATACGGCCAATTGTTTGATACCGTTTCTATTTGTCTTTCCAAAGGTTTGGGCGCACCCGTGGGTTCGTTGTTGCTGGGTAGCCGTGCGCATATCCGCAAGGCACTGCGCATTCGCAAAGCCATGGGCGGCGGCATGAGGCAGGCAGGTATGCTGGCTGCTGCGGGCTTGTATGCACTGCAAAATCATGTAGAAAGACTGGCAGAAGACCACAGAAGAGCCGCAATTATTGCCCGACACTTAACAGCGTGCAACTACGTTGCCGAAATATTGCCCGTAGAAACCAATATCGTTGTATTCAAGTTACAACCGGGCACTTATGAACCCGCTCAGTTCAGCGAAATACTCAAAAGCAAAGGAATTTTAGCCAACCCGTTTGCCGGAGGTATTCGCTTCGTAACGCACCTCGATTTCAATGATGAGCAACTGGACACACTCCTGCAAGTCTTAAAAGTTTTGTAAGTTCATGTAAGATTTATGCTGTATTTGTAAAGCTAAATAGTTATTTTTAGCGGGATTTTTTTAAACACAACCGCAAGCGCATATATACGGATGGCGGAGCGAAAGAATAACGGTACTCGGCAGTTAGCAAACCTATCCAAAGAGGAATTAATAGGATTAATTAAACAGCAGCAGCAAACGCATGACAATCAGGTAAGCACCTTGCGGCTACTGATTGAGAATGCGTCGGATATGGTACTGTGCATAGACCGTTCTTTGCGAGTGGTAGCTTACAACAAACCCTATGCTGAACATATAAAAAAACTATATGATAAAGAAATTTGCGAAGGTGGGCTGATTAGAGATATTTTGCCTCAGGCTTCATTTTTATACTGGCAGGAATATTTTGAGAAATGTACGGTTAAAGCACAACGCATAGAAGTTGTGCATCACTTGCTGCGGGATGGTAAGCCGTACATACTGTCGGTGATAATGAATCCTTACATGGATATATCCGGAGAAGTCGGAGGCGCTATGATTTATTTGAAAGACATCACCGAGCAAGTGCTGACACAGCAGAAACTCACCCGCAACGAAGCGCGGTTTCGGGCGATTATGGCCAATACCTCCGACATTATTGCCGTAATTGACGAAGCAGGTGAAACCAAATTTATCACGCCTTCATTTTTCAGAATTACAGGGTACGACGAGCAAGACAGCAGCATCAGAAACGTACTGACACTTGTGCACCCCGAAGACCTGCCGCTGGCGCAATCGGAAATCAAACGCCTGCTTACAGGGGATGAGAGCAATCAGCCGCTGGAAATACGCATCCGCAAACAAGACGGAAGCTATATCTACTTGGAAATTATCGCCCAAAACAAGTTGAGCGATGAGAATGTCAGGGGGCTTATTATTAACGGCCGAAATATTACCAACCGCAAAAAAGCAGAAACCGAACTGATTCGCGCGCGACAAGTAGCCGAAGAAGCTGTTAAAGCCAAAGACAACTTTCTCTCCGTTATGAGCCATGAAATCCGCACGCCGCTCAGCGCGGTTATCGGCATGGCTAACCTTTTATTGCAAAACCGCCCGGGCGAGCATCAAATTGAGAACCTGCGCGCCCTGCAATCATCGGCAGACCATTTGCTGTCGCTCATCAACGATATTTTGGACTTTTCTAAGCTACAGGCCGGCAAACTTGTATTTGAATCGTCTCCGTTCAATATCAGGGATTTAATAACCAACATCAAAGACATTCACATGCTGTCGGCTATGGAGAAAGGCCTGAAACTTTCTTACGACATAGCAACGGGCATTCCCGAATGGCTCACGGGAGATAAAATACGCCTGAATCAGATTTTGCACAATTTGGTGAGCAATGCCATTAAATTTACCGAAAGAGGCAGTGTTCGCATATCGGTATCTGTTAAGGAGCGCTCCGATGACCGCGTCTTGCTGCAAATCAGCGTATCCGATACGGGTATCGGTATCCCTGCCGACAAGATAGAGCACATATTTGAGTTGTTCACCCAAATTCAAAACGAAACCACGCGCAGATACGGCGGTACGGGGCTTGGCTTGGCCATTACCAGATATTTGGTTGAGATGCAAGGGGGCAATATTTATGTGGAAAGCGGTGTGCAACGAGGTTCGGTTTTCACCTTTACCATTCCTTATAATATTGTTCAAGAACCGCCACAATTCCGCCAGACACAGGCCGCCATCAGCGAGCTGTTAAAAGACAAGCCGGTTCTTTACATAGAAGACATTGCGGTAAATCAGCTGCTGATGCAAAACCTTGCCAAAATGTGGCAGATAAACCTTACCGCCGTTTCCTCCGGCAAAGAGGCTTTGGAAAAAATAGACGATATGCGCAGTCAGGGGCATTATTTTGACCTGATTATCACCGATATTTTGATGCCCGTAATGGACGGCTATCAGGTGGCAGAAAACATCAGAAAGCACCCTGATATTCGGGTTGCCCATACGCCTATTATAGCCCTGACAGCCGATGTGTCGGCCGCCGTTGAGAAAAAAGCCAAAGATGCGGGTATCAATTTCTGCCTGACCAAACCCATTGACCAGAAGATTTTGTATCAACATATGGCGGCTATTCTGGCAGAAAAACAAACCGATTATGTGTATGCCCCCGAGCACGAGCCACTCAACTCCGATATACATCAACCCGATTTTGTTGCTGATAATCAGGCGTTTATTGAATTTTTACAATTAACAAATAAGCAGTTGAAGCACTCTTCGGAGCAATTGAGCCGCGCTATTACGGAAGCTGATGCGGAATTGTACCAAAAAGAGGCTCATGTGCTGAAAGGTATTCTTGCTTACATCCATCAGGAACGACTGATATCACAGTTGCAGGAAGTAAATCAAGTACTCACGAGTGCAGGTGCAGAAGAGCGCATGATGACAGCCATGAAAGTCAGCAACTTGCTGGAAGCATTACACAGGAAAATAGCCGCTCAAATAGCTGAATTACAGACCTGATTTGACCAATTTTCCGACAAAATGTCATATCAAGCCTGCGGATTGAATTTTGTTCATGTAACGACGACCGGCAGATTTACGCAAACAAACCGGCGCTTTCATCGTTAATTATCTGACTTATCGCATCGTCATGAATAAAATTCTTTCGTTCATACTGATTGCCACTGTTTTGCTGGCAATAGACTGGTATGTTTTTCAGGCTGTCCGCATCGTTTGGGAAGACTCGCAGGCACAAACCCGCCGCATGATTTACGGCACTTACTGGACGCTCACACTGCTCACCATCGGCATTTTGGGTATCTATCCGTACCTGCCCGCATCGGCTGCCATGCTTACCGCCCGCCGTTTTGTAATGGTATGGGGCTTTATGTTTTACTTTTCCAAACTGTTTGCGGTATTGTTTATTGCCGTAGATGATTTGCTGCGGCTTGGTCAGTGGATTTATGCGCAAATAGCTTCATGGTTTCCTCAAAGGCCGCCTAAACCGGCTGTGGCAGAGTTGCCCGCCGAGCTACTGCCCGAACCCGCGCCCAAAGGTATTACTCGCTCCGAGTTTTTGATGCAGGCAGGTTTGGTTGCTGCTGCCGTACCGCTGGCAACCATGAGTTTTGGCATTGTTTCAGGCGCACATGACTACCGTATCCGCCGCGTGCGCGTGGCACTGCCCAACCTGCCCAAGGCGTTTGACGGCATCCGCATCGGACAGTTGTCCGATATTCACTCAGGCAGTTTCTTTAATCGCGTGGCCGTTCAAGGCGGTGTAGATATGCTGCTCAACGAAAAACCCGACGTGGTTTTCTTCACGGGTGATTTGGTAAACGACAGCGCCGACGAAATGCGCGATTATTTTGACATTTTCAAAAAAGTAACCGCGCCAATGGGCGTTTATTCGGTATTAGGCAACCACGACTACGGCGACTATCGCCAGTGGCCAAGCCCACAGGCAAAGTTCCACAACTTGCAAACGCTCAAACAAACCCATGCCGACATGGGATGGCGGCTGCTGATGAATGAACACATTGACTTGCAAGCCGACGGCGAAAAAATAGCCGTGATAGGTATTGAAAACTGGGGTGCTAAGGGCAATTTCCCAAAATACGGCAGAATGAAACAAGCATATGCCGGAACGGAAGATGCCCCCGTTAAACTGCTGCTTTCACACGACCCCAGCCACTGGGATGCAGAAGTGCGCCGACAGTACAAAGATGTAGACATCATGTTTGCAGGGCATACGCACGGTATGCAGTTTGGCATTGAAGTCGGTTCGTTCAAATGGAGCCCTGTACAGTACATGTACGAACAGTGGGCAGGGTTGTATCAAAAAGAAAATCAGTACTTATACGTCAATCGCGGATTTGGCTACATAGGCTTTCCGGGGCGCATCGGCATTTTGCCCGAAATTACCATTATGGAGTTGGTGCGTGCATAGGTTTGCAGAAAATGATTAATTTCATTAACTATACAGCGTTAAATTGCTGAACCAATATGCCGCTACCCGACGAATATTTGCATTATCCGCATCGCCGCCATGCGATGGATCATGAGCGTTATCGCTGGTCTAATCTTTTTGAGCGTCAGCCTGTTACTTGGCCTGACGGCGCGCACGTGGCTTTGTGGGTTACAGTAGTATCCGAATTTTTTCCGCTGAACCAAGAAGGTAAGCCCTTTAAAGCCCCCGGAGGGATGGTAACAGCCTACCCTGATTTCAGGCACTATTCTTCACGCGACTACGGCAACCGCGTAGGTATTTTCCGCCTGTTCCGATTGTTTAAGCAGTTGGGCATTAAAGCAAGCGTTGCCATGAACGCCGCAGTAGCAGAACGCTACCCCGTGCTGGCGCGCGAGGTGGTGGCCAATGGTTATGAAATCATTTGCCACGGCTACGACATGGACACTATCCACCACAGCGGCATGAGTGAAGCCGATGAACGGGCAATTATCCGCAAATCCAAAAATATAATCTCCGACATAACGGGCGTTGCGCCGCAGGGGTGGCTTTCACCCGCTTCGGCTGAGTCTTTCCTCACGCCCGATTTGGTGCAGGAAGAGGGCTTCAGCTACCTTTGCGATTGGGCTAATGACGATATGCCTTATGCTTTCCAAACACGTCAGGGGAGCATTTGGGCGATGCCCTATTCGGAAGAGATCAGCGACCGACAGATTATTTTCGGTTATCACCATACCGAAGCGCAGTTTGCCGAACAGGTGAAAGACCAGTTTGACACCCTTTTTACCGAAAGCAAACAATACGGCGGGCGTATTTTGTCGCTTGTGCTATATCCATACATCAGCGGGCTGCCTTATCGCATTCATGCGGTGGAGGAAGCCCTGCGCTACATCGTACAACGCCCGGGTGTGTGGAGCGCCTTAGGCAGCGATATAATCGCTCATTTGCGCCGCTAACCATTGGCAACGAGCAGTTATACGAAAGCGCAAGTGGTTTGCAAAAATGCTTTTTCTAAGTCGTTGAAAAACAACTGTTTAAGCCTGACAGGTTTGTGTATACCAAAAACACCTGCATAAAAAACCCCGACGAGCTGCAATTCGTCGGGGTTTCTTGTTATTGCCGAAGCAATTACAGACTATCGCTTGCCCGTAAACTTGCGGAAAACGGTTTGCTGTTCGGCAGTCGGGTTGCTGACAGGGACAAGCGTATATTGTGCCGTGCCGGCGGTGCCTACTTTTACCGTCATTTCGCGGATGAGGCCATCGCGTGCAAGTGTGATTTTTACGGCATCACCTATTTTGCGACCGGCAATGTAGGCGTTCATGGCCGCTGTATTGCTCATGCGGAAGCCATCTATGGCGATAATTTCATCGTTTACGTTAATGCCGTCGTTATAGGCGGGTGCATCTTTGCGGGTTACTTTTACAATGATGCGGTTATTTTCGTCGGCAGCAGTCATGCCAAGGCTTGGCGTGTTGTCGGGAGTTACGTTCAGGCGCAAGCCCGCATAGGCAAGGTATTTTTCGTAATTGGTTGGCTTTGTACCAAATACGTAGTCATTAAAAATGTCATCCAGATTTTTTCCGGCGGCTGCTTCGCAGGCCTTTTTCAGTTCGGCTTCGGTAAAACCGCGATTGGCTTTTTTATAGGTGTCGGCATAGAGGGCACGCATCACATCGTCCAAACTTTTCTGCCCTTTGCTGTTGTGAAGAATTTCCAAGTCAATGAGCATGGCTACTCTTGCTCCCGAGCCGTAGTAGGAAATGCTGCTGTTGATGGAGTTTTCGTTGCGGCGGTAGTACTTAATCCACGCATCAAAACTGGCTTCACCTACGGACTGCACCTTGCTGCCCGGCGAATTTTCATGTTCGTTGATATTGGCAGCCACATCGCGCAGGTAAGAATTTTCGTCAATCAGACCGGCGCGGCGCACGATGAAATCGTCGTAGTAAGACGTAAAACCTTCTGCCATCCAGAGTTGGCGGGTGTAGTTTTCGTTGTCATAATCAAACGGGCCGAGCACATCGGGGCGCAGACGTTTTACGTTCCACAGGTGGAAATATTCATGGGCAGCCAGTCGCAAAAAGCCCAGATAGCCGCTTTGCGTCTGATAAGCGTTGCGGTTCACTGCCAAAACGGTTGAATTCAAGTGTTCCAGACCGCCGGTAGCACCGCCGCCGAGGTTGTGTACAATAAAAATGTACTCTTTGCAGGGCAATTCGCCAAAAATTTCTACCGCTGCTTCAATAATGGCTTTTGTGTCGCGAACAAGGCGTTCTTCGTCGTATTGTGCTACGCCGTACATGGCATATTGGTGAGGTACGCCCGCGGCAGTGAAGGAGATAATTTTCTGATTGCCGATTTCAATCGGAGCATCTGCCAGTTCGTCGTAGTTAGGAGCGCGCAGTGTGTACTTGTCGCCGTTTACTTTTTCTAAGGTGCAGGAAATTTCTTTCCACTCTTTGTAAGGCTTAATGCGGAGCGTAGAAGGCAGATTTACAAAGCCGTCGGGGAACATGAACACGCCCGAAGGGCTAATGAAAGCGTGCGAATCATCTACAAAACTGGTGCGAACAGATTGCTCAAAAGCATACACTTTGTAGCTGAATACCACACCTTTGGCTGTGCCCAATTGCACGCGCCAGTTGTTTTTATTGATTTTTTGGAATTTGAGGGCATTGCCGTTGAGGTCTTTGGCAACTTCTCCTTCCACGTTTTTGGCAAATTCGCGCACCAAATAAGAACCGGGCGCCCAAACAGGCATTTTAAAGTCCACATAGCCGCGTTTTTGGACGTTGGCAGGCAGATTTTCAAAACGAATTTCCACATCCACATAGTGCGTATGCGGGGCATCCATGCTGAGTTGGTAAGAAAGCTGCTGTGCCCAAACGCTGCCGGTCAGCCATAGGGCAGACAGTAGCACAAAGAGTTTTGTTCTCATCATCGTATTCAATTGATTTTGCAATAATGGCAAAAGTAAGCCTATCGCACGCTAAATCAACGGCTTGCACGGGTGATTTTGAAAACCTGCGCATATTTCCCGTTGCAGCCGAGATTTCAACCCCGAAAATGAAAGGCGGCATCTTTTGACGCACTACCGACAGCAATGGTCTGTTATGTCGTACAGAAAGGCACGGATAGGCAACCATGTGCTATCAACTGTTCAGAATTTTATCTACTTCTGCCAGTACGGAAGCACTGCCTAAGTCCTGAATGCTGTTCAGGTCGGCGGTGAGTTGCTTTAGCTGATGGAAGGTTGCAATTTGCAGGTCGTGGTTGCTTTGCGCCTCTTCGCCGCGCTGATTTTGTGCCGCCAAAGATTTGAGTTCGGCCCCTGCCTGTGCAAGTTTTTTCTGCGCCAGCAACTCCTGTTTCATGCCTGACAGTTTCTCCGCAATTTGTCGGTAGGCTTCTATGCGTTTATTAACGGTTGTCAGGTTTTGCTGTGCCTGCAACAGCAACTGCGCCCCTTGCTGAATGGCTTGTTCGTTAAGCCCGGGTTGGTAGTCATTGTCCAGAAAATAGGTCGCGCCATCGTTGGGATTGGACTGATGCTTAAACAGTACAACCGCTTCGGGATGCTCTTTGAGGTACAGTTCGCCTCTCGGTACATACAGCGCCTTAAAGCCGTCAAGCAGGTTTTGGGTCAGCAATTCTTTGAGTTGCTCGTCTTTGCGGATGTATTGCCTGTTTTCTGCAATCAGTGCATCGTATTGCGAAGCATCGGGCAGCATGTTTGCCCCCGCAAGTTGCGTTTGCAGCACATACACAAGGCTTTCAAAGTCGGAAAGACCGAATTTGGCCGCAGGAATTTCAATGCGCTGCCCCTTGCCGTCGGTAACGGTCAGTATGGCCTTGTTATTAGCAGTGAACGATTGCACTTGCTGCAAGGGAATTTTTTGCACTTTTCCGTCGGCTAATTGCTGCAACTCTGCCTTGCTGATTTCAGCCAGTGCAATTTGTTGCGTCTTACCCGCCGACTGCAAGGCCAGCCGCTCTTCGTTGAGCAGTACCGTCTGTACAGGTTTTGAAAAATATTGCACGGCACCTACCCCCATACCAATCAGCCCAACCGCTCCCAGCACAAAAGCAAGCACGCCGCCAAGCATCCAGCCCGCTGCGGCAAGCACAAGCCCGCCAAGCAAATAGCTGAGTGCCACATTTTTAGACGGCGTTTTTTCGGGAAGCACATAAATTTCGTTTTCCATTTTTGTAATTTGTTGTTGAAAGTTTCACCTATCGGATGGAGCACTAACATCTGTTACAGGCTGTGAGTCCTATAGCAATGTTCCCCGACGATTCAAATTATACATTTTTCCTTGATTTTTCTGTGTTATGCTGCTCGGCTTCATTATTCTTTACCTGCTCTTTACCATTTTGATTGGTTATTGGGCTTCGCGAAAAGTTACTACCACCGAAGATTTTCTGGTGGCAGGCAAGCAATTGCCAATGGCTGTTACGGCGGCAGCACTTTTTGCTACATGGTTCGGTTCGGAAACGCTGATGGGGGCTTCTTCCAAATTTATTGAGAAAGGAGCAATGGGCATTATTGAAGACCCTATCGGGGCTGCTCTGTGCTTTATCTTGGTCGGTTTTTTTTACGCCAAACCCCTCTACAAACTTAATATACTAACAATCAACGATTTTTTCGGGATTCGCTTTGGCAGAAAGGCAGAGTTGATTTCTGCCATTTTTATGGTGCCGTCCTATTTCGGATGGATTGCCGCGCAGTTGGTGGCATTGGGGCTGCTGCTGCAAACCATCACCGGCCTGCCGATGATGTGGGGTATCTGGCTCTCCATGATAGTCGTATTGTTCTACACCTACATCGGCGGCATGTGGGCGGTTTCCGTTACCGACTTTCTGCAAACTTTTATCATTATTGTCGGGCTGTTTTTTCTGATGAGCCGTTTGTGGACAGATGTAGGCGGCTGGGAAGCCATCAATCAAAATACACCAAAGGGCTTTTTCAACATGACACCTGAGTTTTCTTGGTTGGGCATCACCCACTACATCGCCGCACTGATTACGTTGGGGCTGGGGTCTATCCCTTCGCAAGACCTTTTCCAGCGCATCATGTCGTCTAAGTCTGCCAAAGCTGCTGTCAATGCGTCTTTCCTAAGCGGGTTCATGTATCTTTCCATTGGCATTATGCCACTGATTATCAGTCTTTGCGGTAGCATTTTGTACCCTGACATCATGAAAGGCGACACGCAGTTGGCGCTGCCGACAATGGTTATGCAGCATACAGAACTCTGGTTGCAAATTCTTTTTATGGGTGCGTTGCTGTCGGCTATTCTGAGCACTACGAGTGGGGCAATTCTGGCTCCCGCAGCCGTTTTGGGTGAAAATATTCTCAAACCGCTTTTTAAAGGTACAAAACTCTCCGACCGTCAGGTACTTCACCTGATGCGCGGCTCTGTTGTTGCAGTAGCGGTGCTTTCTGCCGTAATGGCCAACATGAGCGCAAGCATCTACGAATTGGCAGCTATGGCATCTGCTTTTACATTAGTTTCACTTTTTGCACCACTAACGGCAGGATTATATTGGAAAAAAGCAAATTCATCGGGTGCTATTGCCTCCATGGTTAGCGGTATGTTCGTATGGCTGCTTTGCATTCTGCTGGAAACAGAAACTCCACCACTGATTTACGCCACATTAATCAGTATTTTTAGTATGATAGCAGGCAGCTATATCAAAAAATAATTTCAATAAAAATTCAAAATTTATTAACAGTATAAGTATATTCGCTATAGATAATTATTAATGGCAAATGTATGAGAAACCACTTAATCGTCTATTTTGCAGCAATAATGGTGATTTTCTCAACAGCTTTTGTCTTATAAAGCAGGCGATGATACACAAGCACAAGTGATTTGCAAGAAATAATTTTTTTTGTAAAATATTGAAAAACAGTTATTTAAACCTAACAGGTTTCTGATACCTGTCAGGTTTATGTATAATACTTCCACTCGCACCCACAAAAAAGCCACCCTGCAAACAAACAGGATGGCCAAAAGCATATAGTATCTGATTTTCGGATAGTTACACATTGAAACGGAAGTGCATAATATCTCCGTCTTGCACTACATATTCTTTTCCCTCAATAGCTATTTTACCGGCCTCGCGGCAAGCAGCCTCGGTGCGATATTTCACATAATCGGGCAATTTGATTACTTCGGCTTTGATGAAACCCCGCTCAAAGTCGGAGTGAATAACACCGGCAGCCTGCGGAGCTTTCCACCCGCGATGAATCGTCCATGCACGCACTTCTTTTTCACCTGCCGTGAAGTAGGTTATCAGGTTCAACAGGTCATACGAAGCACGAATGAGGCGGTCTAAGCCTGAGTTTTTCAGGCCGTATTCTTCCAAAAACATTTTGCGCTCGTCCGCATCGTCCAGTGCGGCAATTTGGGCTTCAATGGCGGCGCAAATTACCACTACCTGTGCGTTTTCGTCTTTAACAGCCTCTTTCAAACGCTCAACGTGCTCGTTGCCGCCTTTGGCAAGGTCAGATTCGTTTACGTTGGTGGCATATATCACAGGCTTTTGCGTCAGCAGGAACAAATCGGCTACGGCTTCCCACTCTTCGGCATCTGCTTCAAGGGTACGCACGTTTTTGCCTTGTTCCAAATGCGCTTTTACTTTTTCTAATGCAGCCAATTCTTTCTTGCTTTTGGCATCGCCCGACTTGGCGGCGCGCTGCACTTTGGCTAATTTTTTCTCTACCGACTCCAAGTCGCGCAGTTGCAACTCTGTGTCAATAATTTCTTTATCGGCAACGGGGTCTACTTTGCCCGCTACATGCACCACGTTTTCATCTTCAAAGCAGCGAATTACGTGAATAATGGCATCCACCTCGCGGATATTGGCCAAAAACTGATTGCCTAAACCTTCGCCTTTGCTTGCGCCTTTTACCAGCCCGGCAATGTCCACAAACTCTATGATGGTTGGAATAACTTTTTGTGGATTGACGATTTCAGCCAAAATGTCCAGACGCTCGTCGGGAACGGTTACAACGCCCACATTCGGCTCAATTGTACAAAACGGATAATTGGCAGCCTCCGCTTTGGCGTTGGAGAGTGCATTAAACAAAGTGGATTTGCCAACATTAGGCAAACCGACAATACCGCATTTCAATCCCATTGTATTTAATTTTCAGGGCGCAAAGGTATGCAATTCAGGCAAGACTTTTCAGGGCTGCCACTAATTTATCCAAATCGGAAAGAGAGGTGTACAGGTGCGGCGTAATTCGCACGCCTTTAACAGTCGGCATATCAATAGCCACGGTAAAAATCCGATGTTTATCGTATAGAAAATCGGCCAATTGGGCAGGCTTCATGCCTTTTACCGCAACGTTGCCCAGCGCGCAGGAACGTTCTTTTTCCAACGGCATATTGAGGGTCAGATGAGGCAGCGATGCCACTTTCTCCGCCCAATAGTGGCACAAATAGCGCAGGCGCTCTTCTTTCAATTCACTGCCGATTAACTGATGAAAACGAATGGCATTGGCAATCGCCAAATGGTTGGAACAGGGCTGTGTACCGTTGCGTTCAAACTTGCGGATGTTGTTTTCTCCTGTGGAAACATCGCCAAAAAGCGGCCAGATATTGGCTATTTTTTCCTTGCGGATGTAAAGCATTCCCGAACCAAGCGGCGCACAAAGCCATTTGTGGAGGCTTGTGCCGTAGTAGTCGCAACCCAAATCAGGAATTTTGAAGTTTAACTGAGCAAAAGCATGCGCACCATCAACGATTACCTCCACATTGCGCTGCTTGCCCAATTGGCACAACTTGCGCACAGGCAGCACCTGCCCTGTCAGGTTAATCACATGTGTTACCAGCATGGCTTTGGTGCGGGCAGTTATGGCCTGTTCGTAGGCTTGCAGCACCTCTGCATCGCTTTTCGGGTGTAGTGGCAGCGAAATAGTTTTAACAACAATACCCTCTCGTTTGGCGCGCATATGAACGGCCTCTACCATATTGGGGTAGTCTTGGTCGGTGATAATAAACTCATCGCCTTTTTGCAGCGGCAAACCCATAATCAGGTTGTCCAATGCCTCGGTTGTGTTGCGCAGCAAAGCAATTTCATCGGGAGAAACACCTGCAAATTCTGCCAGCAGGCGGCGGATGTTATCGCGCTCTTCAAACTGTCGGCGGCGCATATAGAACGTATGCAACCCGTTAATTTCCCGAATATTGTCCATCCATGCCTCCTGCGTTTCCATCGGCATGGGGCTGAAGTAGCCGTTTTCCAAATTGATGAAATGGGGCGAAGGGCGAAAAGCCCGCTGAACAGGCAGCCAAAATCGCTCATCGCGTGCCAATTGCTCGATATTGTCGCGCCGAAAGCCTGCAAGCTCATGTGCCAAAGCAGCAAGCGTATCGTTGTGCAATAGGAAGGCACTTCCGGCAGTAGCTGCCACCGTTTTACGGATGAAACTGCGTCTTTGCATAGACATTATTAAAGTAAAAGCCATTCTAATGCTTCGCTATCGTTGGAAAAATTGCCAATATCAAGTATTTTTTCACTTTGTTGTACCTGACTCACCTCATCCATAATCTGTTCATTAGACAGTTCAGCTATCATATCTTCAGGCATTACAATAGCATATTTTTTTAAACATCCTTGATTTGCTATTTGGTGCATATAGACAGCTACCCACTCCTGTAATTCGGGTAGAATAGGATAATTTACTTTTACACTGTTATCAAGAACTCGTCTACATCCCGTAGTGCAAATCAACTCAAAACATTTTGTAACTTCTTGACGCAACAACTCATCCGAAGGAATATCTGATGTAGCAAACCATTCACAATACATCACTCCATTCAACGGATGAACAAGACAACGCAGTAATGCACCTTCATAAATAACCTGAAAATCACCTATCATAGCAACTTGTATAATTTGAGTGAGGAAACAAGATTTCGGATTTTTAGAAACCGGCAAAAACTGTATCATCTGCAACAACCTATGTACTGATACAATGCTTAGTCAATCGCGCCTTACAAATATAATTTTCGTGGTTTGATTAATTCAAGTTATTGAAACACTGTGTTTAACTTTGTTGTTAATAGCCCGTAAACAAATTAAAATCATGACACAAGAACCTGTTAAAAGAGAGAAAAATACTCTTGCCGATTATCTTTCCTTAGGCCCTATGTTAGGCTATTTTCTGCGTGTTTTTAAGAAAGACGGCGGCAGTGGGCATATCAATTTCAACCTGCGCATGATGCACGGCATCAACCGCATTTCTATTCTGATGTTTCTTTTTTGCTTGATTGTCATTATTGTCCGCAGGCTCTTCCTGTAAGTTTTCACTTTTTTTTATTAATTGCATATGCATACAATCGCAAGCATATGCACATAGAGGCTTTCAGAGAATTTTGCCTTTCACTGGCAGGAACTGTCGAGGAGTTTCCTTTTGACGAACAAACACTGGTTTTTAAGGTGGGCGGCAAAATATTTGCCCTTACCTATGTGGATGATTTTGAGAGCATTAATGTAAAATGCGACCCTGAAACTGCCATTGAACTGCGCGAAAAGTACAACGACATAAAGCCGGGCTATCATATGAACAAACAGCATTGGAACACTATCGTTGTGAACGGCGATGTGCCCGATGCGGAAATCATACGATGGGTACGCCACTCCTATGAGCTTGTGCGCCTCAGTCTTCCCAAAAAAGTACAAGTATCTATTCAGGCAATTTCTTCAACCGATGCGTAAAAAGTGGCTGTTTTGCATTTTCGCTTTTTGGTTACAAGCGGCGGCGGCTCAAAAAATTACATACACTGTCGAGGGAGAAGTAACCGATGCCGCCGATAACCTCCCGATTGCCGAAGCACTGGTCGTAGTTACGTCTAACACCAGCACCAACCAAATGCGCATTTTGACCAACGAGGCGGGTAAATACAGGGTCAGTTTGCAACAAGGGCAATCATACCTGATAACAGCCCTGCACAAAGAGTATTTTGCACAGCCTGCTATTAAAATTAACACCATTGGCGAGCAATCCTCCTTTCGGCTACCTATCAAGTTGAATAAACTTGAGAAAAATAAACCTTTCCGAATAGACAGTATTTATTTTGACATCAGTTCCGATTCACTCTTGCCGGAGTCTAAACCCGCACTTTTGCAATTGCAGTTACTGCTCTCGCTCAACAGTCGCATCAAGGTTGAAATAGCCGTCCATACCGACTCCCGCGGCGACGATGCCTTCAATCTGGGGCTTTCGCAACTGCGCGCCGTTCGCATCGCAGACTATCTGATTGGCAAAGGAATAGACGGCAAGCGCATAACCCCCAAAGGCTACGGGGAAACGCGGCTGCTGAACCATTGCCGAAACGACGTTAAATGCAGCAATGCCGAACATCTCGTCAATCGGAGAGTAGAGTTAATTATTACAGATTATTAAAAAATTTTGTAACCCTTTTGACAGGCTGTTCGTACAAATGCATAAATCGTCAAATTACTTACAGCCATGAAATTGCTTACCAAATCTCAGGAAAACAAAATGGTAGCCGGCGTATGTGGAGGCTTAGGCCGCTACTTCAACATAGACCCTGCCCTGCTGCGCGTGGGTTTTGTAGTAGCTACCGTTTTTGGTGTAGGCATGCCCATTGTTCTCTACGCCGTATTGGCAGCAGTTCTTCCCCAAGAAAGATACTGGTAAAATGAATAGTAAATAGAGTCTTCTAAATCACTAAACTAAAAAGAAAAGGCTGCGCTCGTTGAGGCAGCCTTTTTCTTTGATGCTTAGTCTATCTTCAAAATAGCCATAAATGCTTCTTGCGGCACTTCTACGCTGCCAATTTGGCGCATGCGTTTCTTACCTTTTTTCTGTTTTTCCAACAGTTTGCGCTTACGGGAAATATCGCCGCCGTAACATTTTGCCAACACGTTTTTGCGGAGGGCTTTAATGGTTTCGCGGGCAATAATTTTACCACCGATAGCCGCCTGAATGGCAATTTCAAATTGCTGACGCGGCAAAAGTTCGCGGAGTTTTTCGCAAAGTTTTTTGCCCCACTCGTAGGCTTTGTCGCGGTGGACAATGGCAGACAGCGCATCAACTTTTTCACCGTTTAGCAGGATATCCAACTTCACCATGTTCGACTCGCGATAGCCAATCAGTTCGTAGTCCAACGAAGCATAGCCCCGTGAAATGGATTTTAACTTATCAAAGAAGTCAAAAACCATTTCGGAAAGCGGCATTTCAAAAATCATCTCCACGCGGTCGGTTGTGAGGTATGATTGAGAAACAAGAATGCCGCGTTTGTCCATGCAGAGAGTCATTACGGGGCCTATGTATTCTGCCTTTGTAATAATCTGTGCTTTGATGTAGGGCTCTTCAACCCAATCGAGCACACTTGGGTCGGGCATTTCGGAGGGAGCATTCACAACAATTTGCTCGCCTTTTTTAGTGAAGGCATGGAATGACACGGACGGTACAGTTACCAATACGGTCATATCAAACTCGCGCTCTAAACGCTCCTGCACAATTTCCATGTGCAACATGCCCAAAAACCCGCAGCGATAGCCAAAGCCCAGCGCTGCAGAACTTTCCGGCTCCCATACAAGGGCTGCATCGTTGAGTTGGAGTTTTTCCAACGATGCGCGAAGGTCTTCCAGTTCGGATGTATCTACGGGGTAAATACCCGCAAATACCATCGGTTTTACTTCTGAAAAACCTTTGATATCTTCTTTACAAGGATTGTTTACGTGCGTGATTGTATCACCTACTTTTACCTCTCGGGCAGATTTGATACCTGAAATCAGATATCCTACATTACCGGCCGACATTTCCTGCACGGGCTCTTGCTTAAATTTGAGAATACCGATTTCGTCGGCATTGTACTCTTTGCCCGTGTTGAAAAATTTTACTTTGTCGCCTTTTCTGATAGTTCCGTTCATAACGCGGAAGATTACTTCCACGCCGCGGAAACTGTTGAAAACCGAATCAAAAATGAGTGCCTGCAACGGCGCTTCGGGGTCGCCTTTGGGTGGCGGAATACGCTCCACCACCGCATCCAGAATTTCTTTGATACCGATACCTTCTTTGCCGCTGGCAGGGATGATATCTTCCCGACGGCAGCCCAGCAAATCAACCATTTGGTCTTTTACCTCCTCGGGCATTGCACCGGGCAGGTCAATTTTGTTCAGCACGGGAATAATTTCCAAATTATTGCCCAAGGCCAAAAACAGGTTAGAAATAGTCTGAGCCTCAATGCCTTGCGAAGCATCTACCAATAGCAATGCGCCCTCGCAGGCGGCAATGGAACGGGACACTTCGTAAGAAAAATCAACGTGGCCGGGGGTATCAATCAGGTTGAATATATAGTGTTCACCTTTGTAGTGATAATTCATCTGGATGGCGTGGCTTTTAATGGTGATGCCGCGCTCGCGCTCCAAATCCATATTGTCAAGCAACTGGTCTTGCATTTCCCGCTTAGTGATGGTATTGGTATATTCCAGCAGGCGGTCGGCCAGCGTGCTTTTTCCGTGGTCAATATGAGCAATAATGCAAAAGTTGCGAATGTTCTTCATAGACTGCAAAATTAACGCGAAATCAGCGATATAACCTATTGTGAGCAAAAGGGTTTGCTGAAAAGAATTGCATTATTCCTATCAATTCAGTAATTAGCAAACCGTTAGCGTCGGCTGCAACTTTTGCCGTTGCCTGCCGCCAATGCCCCGGCAGGGGGATAACCTGTTGAAAATGGAAACTATAACTGTAACTGTAACTGTAACTGTAACTGTAATTTATGAGCATAGCTGCTTCACAACGGCTAATGTCGCTGGATGTTTTTCGCGGCATTACCATTGCCGGCATGATTTTAGTCAATAATCCGGGCTCTTGGGCGCACATGTATGCCCCGCTGAGTCATGCCGCTTGGCACGGCTGGACACCCACCGACTTGGTTTTTCCGTTTTTCCTCTTCATTGTTGGCGTTGCTATTGTATTTGCACTTTCGGCAACGGTGGAGCAAAGCAAGGAAGGCAAACGGGCGGCAGTTCGCAAGGCTTTTATTCGCTCCGCAAAAATCTTCGGCTTGGGGCTTTTCATGTCGGCTTATCCTTTTTGGGACTTTGATGCCATGACCATTTCCAAACAAGTAACACACATTCGGATTATGGGCGTATTGCAGCGTATTGCACTCTGCTACCTGATTGCTTCGCTGCTGTTTCTGTATCTGAAGCCAGCCGCAATTTATCGGATTGCATTGGTGTTGCTGTTTGGCTACTGGGGGCTGATGCTGTGGGTAGAAGTGCCCGGCTATGGCGCAGGCAGTATTGACTCGGAGTTTGGCAATTTGGCTGCCTACATAGACCGCCTCATCCTAACCGAAGACCACCTCTGGGCAGGCGCACAGCGGCAACGCGACCCCGAAGGGCTGCTCAGTACGTTGCCTGCCGTTGTTACAGCTATCATCGGCATCCGCGCAGGACTGACCATGAAAAACAAAGAATGGACAAGCGAACAAAAAACCGTGCGTTTGTTTGCCGAAGGCTGTCTGTTGGTAATTGCAGGCTATGTCTGGGATTGGTTCTTCCCTATTAACAAACCCCTCTGGACAAGTTCCTATGCGGTTTTTACGGGCGGACAAGCCATGTGCGGGCTGGCGCTTTGCTATTATTTCATTGACCAACGCGGCTATCGCCGTTGGGCGTTCCCGTTTCAGGTATATGGCGTTAATGCAATTATCGTATTTGTATTGAGCGGTGTGCTGGCAGAAACATTCGGCCTGTTCAAGGTAGATTATGAAGGCAGCCGCGTAGGGATTAACACTGTCTTATATCTGTTTTACAGTAAATTTTTAAGCCCGAACAACGCATCGCTTGCCTATGCACTTACGTGGGTCAGTGCTTGGTACTTAGTACTGTTGTGGATGTTCAAAAGAAACATTATCATCAAAGTTTGAGATGGCACAAAATCTTATCTGGGGAATTGATTTGGGCGGCACCAAAGTAGAAGGCGTTGTATTGCGTTCACCTGACGCAAACGATGTGGCAGCCCGCCTGCGGATAGACACAGAAGCAGACAAGGGCTACGAACACGTACTGGGGCAAATTAGCCGCCTTTGCAGCGAACTTGCCGCCATTGTAGGAACGCAACCCCATCAGATTGGCATCGGCACACCGGGCAGCATTAGCCCGACCACAGGCCTGATGCGCAACAGCAATACCCTGTGCCTAAACGGTAAACCGCTGCACAAAGACTTGGAAAACCTGTTGCAGATTCCCGTACATATTGCCAATGATGCCAATTGTTTTGCACTGGCAGAAGCTACGCTGGGTATTGTCCCCGAAAAACTCTCTCGTTTTGAGTCGGTTTTTGGGGTCATTATGGGCACAGGAGTAGGCGGCGGAGTAGTCTTTGGCACACCTTCGGGTGAGGCTTTACTCATCAACGGCAAACAAGGCATTGGCGGCGAATGGGGGCACAATTTCCTAGATGAAAGCGGCGGTGCTTGTTATTGCGGCAAAACGGGTTGCGTAGAAACCATTCTTTCCGGCACAGGCTTGCAGAAGTATTATGCCCAAATCAGCGGCCGCAAAGACAGCCTCAAAGCCATTTATCAGCGCTACAAAGAGGGCACCGACCCGCACGCAACAGCCACCATTGATCGATTGATTTACTTCTTCGGCAAAGCCATTGCCAACATTGTTAATATTTTAGATCCCGATGCCATCATATTGGGCGGCGGCGTAGGCAATATTGCCGAACTTTATACGTTAGGAGCATTGGAAGCCAAAAAATATATATTCAACAATAATCCCGAGATACTCTTGCTCCGCCCCAAATTAGGCGACAGCGCGGGAGTGTTTGGCGCTGCCATGCTTTCATTTGGAAACAAAGGATGATTTTTGATGTAAAATTATCCGAAAACTGTATATTTGCTCTACTTTCATGCGAATACAAAAGATACGACAACTACTATGAGTTACAGCAATATTAACTTGGTGATGCTTGTGGATGACAGTGATACTGATAATTTCATCAGCAGACGCATCATTGAAATAACCAAATTTGCCCCTAAAATTGAAGTAAAAAACTCCGGAAAATCAGCTTTGGAGTACTTGGAAAAAGCCCAATCAGACCCGGCTTTGTTGCCCGACTTGATTTTTTTGGATATCAACATGCCCATTGTAGATGGTTTTAGTTTCCTCTTTGAGTTTAGTCGCTTCCCTGAGAACGTGAAAGAGAAATGTAAAATTGTGGTATTATCAAGCTCGGACAACAAACGCGACATAGAGCGCATCATCAGCGAAAAATACGTAATCACGTTCATTACCAAGCCGCTTACTGACGATGCACTCAAAAAGGTGAAAGAAAAATTAAACGGTTTGCACTAAAACTAAACCGACTTTAATCTGAAAATAAAGTGCCTGATTGAGATGGCGGCGTAATTTTCAGGTGTTTGTAGGCAAGTGGCGTAGCTTCTCTCCCCCGCGATGTTCGCTTGATATAACCCTCCTGAATCAGGAAAGGCTCATACACCTCCTCAATCGTTTCTGCTTCTTCGCCACAGGCAGTGGCAATTGTTGAAATTCCTACCGGCCCTCCTTTAAATTTTTCAATAATCGTCAGCAGAATACGGTTATCCATCTCATCAAGGCCGTTTTTATCTACATCCAACGCGGCCAGTGCCATTTCGGCAATATCAATAGTTATTTTACCCTGCCCTTTTACCTGCGCAAAGTCGCGAGTGCGACGCAATAAGTTATTGGCAATACGCGGTGTC
Organism: Rhodoflexus caldus; assembly: GCF_021206925.1. NCBI lineage: Bacteria > Pseudomonadati > Bacteroidota > Cytophagia > Cytophagales > Thermoflexibacteraceae > Rhodoflexus > Rhodoflexus caldus. The sequence goes on from NZ_JAJPRF010000006.1 coordinate 109,274, forward strand.
CCTCTGCTGCGGCGAGCAATTTCATAGGCTGCCTCGTCGTCTATGGGAGTCATCAAAATATCGCAAGAACGTTTTACGATGCTCATCAGCAGCTCGGCACTGTAATACTCCAAACGGGCATTGATGCCGAAACGCGCGCGCAGCGGCGAAGTCAGCAAACCGGCACGAGTGGTAGCCCCAATCAAAGTAAACGGATTCAACCCGATTTGGATGGAACGCGCAGAAGGGCCTGAATCGAGCATGATGTCTATTTTGTAATCTTCCATTGCCGAGTAGAGGTATTCCTCTACCACAGGGTTGAGGCGATGAATTTCATCAATAAATAATACATCGCCTGCCTCCAAATTGGTAAGCAGGCCGGCAAGGTCGCTTGGTTTGTCTAAAACAGGGCCTGAAGTTATTTTGATGTTGCTGCGCAATTCGTTGGCAATAATATTGGAAAGCGTGGTTTTGCCAAGCCCGGGAGGGCCGTGCAACAATACATGGTCTAATGCTTCGCCACGCATTTTGGCAGCTTCTACAAAAATTTTTAAATTTTCAACGATTTTATCCTGACCGGCGAAATCGCTAAACGTAAGAGGGCGCAATGCGCGTTCTATTTCTTTATCTTCTTTATTTTCGCCGGGTTCGCCGCTGAGATAGTCTTTGCGCATAGCCAAACTGTTTATGCAAAGTTAAATATTTAATAATTGAAATGCTTGCCTCGTATGGGTATATTCAAACGTCCGTATTTTTGGCTCATCCTGCTGGGTTTGGGCTGCCTTATCAGCCTTGCGTATGTTTTCTGGCGGCAGCGACCGCTGCGTGCCAATACGAGTGATTTGGCAGTGGCCTTTGCCATCAAAAAAGTGAATGCGAACTACGGCAGGCGTGTGGAACTATTTGCACGCCAATTGGATTTACCTGTCAATTATTTTAAAGCATTGATTTTGTTGGAATGTTCGGGTAATTATCCGCCGGGCAGCCGCTACGAGCCGCATGTATTTGCACAGTTATTGGCCGTACAGCAAGGTACCATACCTGCTTACAGCGGTATCAGACAGGCACATTTGAAAGGACGCAGTAAAAAAACCTTACAACAAATGGCTACCTCTTGGGGACCGTTGCAAATTATGGGCTACCATTCCATACATCTTGGCATCCATATTGATGAACTAAAAGGCGAACGAAGTTTGTATCACGGCATGGTTTGGGCAAAACAAAACTATGGTCATTTACTGAAAAAAAAGGCATACCGCGATGCCTTCCATTTTCATAATACCGGAAAACCATACCCGAAAATCGGTGCACCATTGACCCACGACCGTTATTATGTAGGCAATGGCATTCGGTATATGCAGAAACTTGCAGAAAACAACCGTTTATCGCAAATAACCACTATGCAATAACAACTACCCCGATTTTTAAACTGACCTGTTTGCATTTATGAGAAACCGAATACTGACAGTATGGCTGCTGTTGATGACAGTTGTTGCGCATACGGCTTGGCCACAATCGTTGAAAAAAGTAATTACACACTTTGATTCGGTGGATACGGCCGTTAAGGAGGAATATTTCGTGAAAGAAAAAGACGGAAAAGAGGTGATACACGGCGCATACACAAGCTACTACAAAAGCGGCAAGCTGAAAACCAAAGGACAGTTTGATGAAGGAAACATGGTGGGCAAATATGTGCGCTACTACGAAACCGGCGAGTTGGAAGCCAACGGCAACTTTGTCAATGGCAAGCGCGAAGGTACTTTCACCGAATTTTACGTTACGGGGCAAAAAAAATTGGAATATGAGTGTAAAAACGATAAGCGGCAGGGTGAACTGATTGTTTATGACTTGCAAGGGCGCGTGCTGCAAAGGGGCAAATTTGTTGAAGATGCCTTGCAAGACACGTTTTACACGTACTTTCCCAACGGTAAAATCAAGTCAAAGGCCGTATTTGAGCGCGATTCGTTGAACGGCCCTGCCATTGAGTATTACGAAAACGGCAACCCGAAAGAAATTGCCCATTACAAAAAACACCTGCAACACGGCAAACTGACGACTTTTTACGACAACGGCAATCCGCAAAGTGAGGTCTATTATATCAACGGGCAAATTTCGGGAGATACCATTCGTTCATTTTTCCGCAACGGGCAGTTGCAAACCGAAATCCTGCGCGACAACCAACGATACAGCGTATTTAAAAAATTCAGCCCCAACGGCACCAAAGTTATTGAAGGGCGCGTACTGATGAAGCAAAAGGGCTTACTGGAAGGCCAAAACTCCATGACGGCCATTTTGGGTGCAGTGCTGCACGGCACGGTAAAAAGTTATTATGAGAGTGGTGCGCTGAAAAGCGAACTCAACTACCAACAAGGTAAGTTGCAGGGCACTAACGACTACTACTACGAAAACGGAAAACTCAAAGAACGCATCGTTTACCGCAACAACGAACAAGACCGCAAGATTAAGTCTTACTACGAAAACGGCAACCTCCAAAACGTACAGGAATATGTAGCCAACAAGCCTGTGGGCACGTGGGAATATTACCACGACAACGGACAACTGCGCCGCCGCGAAAAATACGTAGAAAACAGAATAGACGGGGTGCGCCTTTCGTGGCATCGCAACGGCAAAACGGCAGCGGAAGAAAACTTTGTTAAGGGAACTCTTCAAGGCTGGCAAAAATATTACCACGAAAACGGCAACATAGCTTCCGAACAAATGTACAGAAACGGCAAAATCAACGGCGATGTCAAAAATTATCACCCCAACGGCAAGTTGGAGTCTTACGGCAAACAACTTGGCGACCGCAAACTTGGCAAATGGCTGTATTATGACGAAAACGGCAAACTGCTGCGCGCAGAAATGTGGCGGAAAGGCGAAATTATTTCTACAACCACGCCACCCGTAAGAAATTAAACAAATACAGACAACAGCATGTTAAAAAAACGTGCTTACCATCCAACGTTTTACTCAAAGCAATATTAACGAGTGGCTGACAGCCATGCGTCAGCAGGGTGATGCGCCTGCTGACGCCTTTATATCTTTACTGTTTGAAGACAGCCCGCGCCAAGCACTGCCGGCGCTTCATCAATGGGCTTCCGAAAAAAATACGCCCCTGCCCCTGATGCTGTATCCCGAGCATCCGTTTTGGCTGCACTATCAACAAATGCCCGACTGGGCAGATAAGCAGCAGTTGCAAACGGGCAGAGCATTTTTCCGCCAATATGCGGAAGACATTATGCTATTGCTCGGCTTCCTGTCTTTGCCCTATTGTTATGCCGCCGCCGATGGTGCAAAAGTGTTGTATCGCACCCGACGCATTGCGGAAGACACACGCCGCCGATTGGCAGAAACCGCTCAGTTTGTGCTTGCCGTACACACCGATGATATATTTGACCTCACCCAAGCACAAATGCCCCAAGCAATGCGCACGGTTGTTACCGTCAGGCTGATGCACGCTGCCGTGCGCTACCACATCCGCCGTTCGGGCAAGTGGAACGATGAGCAGTTGGGAGTACCTGTAAATCAGGAGGATATGGCAGGCACGAATCTGGCTTTTTCGTTCATCATCATACAGGGTTTACGCAAAACAGGTCATGCCATTGCACACGAACAGGCCGCTGCATTTATCCATTTGTGGAACGTCATCGGGCACTTTTTGGGTGTACAGGAGCAACTGTTGCCTGCCGATGAAAGAGTAGCCGCGCGTTTAGACCGTGCCATTGCACAACGGCAGTTCCGACCTTCGCCCGAAGGCACGGCACTCACCCGTGCACTGATTGAGAGCATAGAAGAAAATGTAACGGCCTCTCCGCTGATGCAGGTAAAAGGCTTCGTACCTGCCTACATGCGCTTTCTGCTGGGCGACTCCATCGCCAACCTGCTTAGGATTTCCGCTGCCGGCGTTCCTTCATCGCTTTTCGGTATTTTTCAACTCAAAAATTTACGCCCCGCCTCCGCAAGCAACTCCGCTGCTGATTTTCAGAATATTTTGCAACGTACCTACGGCAAGCTGACGTATCGGTTACCGGAGCGGCTGTCTTAAAAAATTGCCAAATAGTGAAATAACAAGCGAAAGCCATTAAATTAGCCTATTCTTACACGCAAAATATGACGTATTTTCTGTTTGTAGTAGGTGTATTCCTGCTCATCTTCGGCGCTAACTGGTTAGTGGACGGCGCTTCTTCATTGGCCAAACGCTTTAATGTTTCCGATTTGACTATCGGCCTAACCGTTGTTGCGCTGGGCACTTCCGCCCCCGAAATGATTGTCAATCTCACGGCAGGCATACAGGGCAGCACAGATATGGCTATCGGCAATGCCATTGGCAGCAATATTTTCAATGTGATGGTGATTTTGGGGCTGTCGGCAGTACTCAACCCCGTTGATGTCAAACACAATACAATCTGGAAAGAAATACCGCTTTGCCTGCTGGCTGCCGTTGTAGCATGGTTAGTTGCCAATGATACCTTATTCAATGGTGAAGCGGTTTCGGTTATTTCCCGCTCCGAAGGGCTCTTGATGCTTTGTTTCTTTGGCATATTTATGTATTACGTTACCGATGTTGCCCGCTCCGATACCGACTCCGGCGAACCGATAACTGTTTTGCCGCTTTACCAATCCATTGCCTACATTCTGTTAGGCATTGGCGGGCTCGTTGTCGGGGGGAAATGGATTGTAGAAGGCGGCATAGCGATGGCACGCGCATTCCAAGTAAGCGAAGCCGTTATAGGACTGACCATCATTTCCGCAGGCACATCACTGCCCGAACTTGCTACCTCTGCCGTTGCGGCCTACAAGAAAAATTCCGACATCGCCATCGGCAATGTGGTAGGTTCTAATATTATGAACATATTTCTCATTTTGGGTGCAAGCGCAGTTGTTACACCGCTGCCTTTTAACCCTGCCATGAATACGGAACTTTTGATTAACATAGGTATCAGCATTGCCATGTTCGTATTCCTTTTTACGGGTAAAGGCCGACGCATTGACCGATGGGAAGGGGGCGTGCTGCTTACCATATATATCGCCTACATTTCACTGCTAATTTACCAACAATAAAAACCGTTGATAATGAAAAAGTTGTGCTTCTTATGGTTGATTTTTTCAGGTGTTATTTTCCGCTTGCAGGCAGGTGACGGATTTGGAAGAAGGCTGCAACAAGCTGAACATGCGTACCTGTTTACGGAGAACAAAGGACAGTGGGAACAGCAAATCCGCTATCGGGCAGATATTCCCGCCGGCTTTTTCTTCCTGATGAACAATGGCATACACTACGGTTTCTACGACCAGCAACGCGTCAATGACCTCAAACACGGCAGGAATCTTAGGAACGATTCGGGCATATCGCAACTTTCGCGCGCGGAACAGGCTGCCCCGATACCTGTCAGAACCATACAGGCACACGGTGTGCGGGTGCATTTTGTCAATGCAAATCCTGCCCCCCAAATTAACGGGCTGCTGCCTGCATCTACCCTGCAAAACTATTTTATCGGTTCGGATGAAAGCCGCTGGGCAACCAACGTAAAATCATATGCCGAAGTGCGCTATGAACAACTCTATGAAGGAATTGATATGCGCATTTTTACGAACAGTACGGCATTAAAATATGAGTTTGAGGTAGCTCCCCAAGCCAATCCCATGCTCATTGCCTTGCACTATGAGGGTGCAACAGGCATCAAGCTGGAAACCAACGGCAACCTGACCGTACAATCCTCGCTGCAAACCATTACCGAATATAAGCCCTACACTTTTCAGGTGATTGACGGAGCAGAAGTGGAAGTCCCTTCTCGTTTTGTATTAGACGGCGATGTGCTGCGTTTTGATTTTCCGAAAGGGTACAACGCAAACTATCCGCTCATCATAGACCCGCGACTCGTATTTTCAACTTATTCAGGCTCTATCAGCGACAACTGGGGCAACTGCGCCACCTTTGACAGTGAGGGTAATACCTACACAGGAGGTACCGTTTTCGGCAGAAATTTTCCCGTTACCATTGGCGCATTTCAAGTGGTGTTCGGCGAATTGGTAGATGTTGCCGTGCAGAAATTCAGTCCCGACGGTCGTAATTTATTGTTTTCCACCTTTTTAGGCGGCGGCAATACGGAAATTCCGCACAGCATGATTGTCAATAACCGCAATCAACTGATAATTTTCGGTACTACCGGCTCTGCAAATTTTCCTACCACTACTGCCGCATTTGACCGCACGTATAACGGAGGAGTAGCGCACGAACCCATCGGCGGTATGCAATACTTGGCAGGTTCCGATATTTTTATCAGTATTCTCAACAACCTTGGCACTCAACTGATAGCCTCTACCTATGTTGGCGGCACCGGCAATGACGGGGTAAACCTCCGCGAAATTCAGGGCATCACCTTTCTTTCACCGCTGATTCGCAACTATGGGGACGAACTGCGCGGCGAGGTAGTAGTAGATGCTAATGATAATGTTTACATCGCTTCCTGTACGCGTTCTGCTAACTTCCCTGTGCGCAATGCCTTTGCCAACACGCTCAACGGCGCAACCGATGGCGTGGTATTTCGCATGAATCCGACTTTGAGCATATTGGATTGGAGTACCTACCTCGGTGGAAACGGTTTTGACGCTGCTTACAGCCTTCGCATAGCTTCAACAGGTGAAGTAGTAGTTTGCGGCGGAACTACCAGTACCAGTTTCCCTATCACGCCCGGCGCTTTAATCAGTACCTACGCAGGTGCAACCGATGGCTTCGTGGTCAGGTTGTCATCGGCAGGTGTATTGCTGAACAGTACATTTTTGGGTACAAACAATTTCAACCAAGCCTATTTGTTAGACTTAGACCAGCAAAACAACGTCTATGTATTTGGCACTACTGTGGGTGCTTACCCCATCACAGCGGACGTGTATGCCAACGGAGGCAGTGGACAGTTCATTCATGCCTTGCCGCCAACGCTGAACCGCACCTTGTTTTCAACAGTTGTGGGGGCTTCACGCGGTAGACCCGACATATCGCCTACCGCATTTTTGGTGAATGAATGCGGCAATATTTACTTGGCCGGATGGGGAGGCATTACCAACAACTTCCCCCCCTACCCGGGCTCAACGGCAGGTCAGGCGACCTCTGTTACAGGTATGCCCGTTACTCCCGATGCCATCAAAGCCTCTGCCTTTGCAGGCGATGATTTCTACATTGCCGTACTTAGCAGCAATGCGCGCTCACTCATCTACGGCACCTATATTGGCGGAAACAGTTTGGACGACGGCGACCATGTGGACGGCGGCACCAGCCGTTTTGATAAAAATGGAGTTATCTACCACTCGGTTTGTGCCTGCCGAAGCAACGGATTCCCCGCTACGCCCGGGGTTTGGGCTACCACCAACCGCGCATCGGCAACAGGTTGCAACAATGCGGCTTTTAAAATTGACATAGATGAACTGCGCGCGGCCTTCCTGACAACCGATGCGGCAGGCAACCCCACCAAAGAACTCTGTGCACCTGCCGACTTTCGTTTTCCGAACCGCAGCACCAACGCCACTCGCTTCCGTTGGGAAGTCCGCGATTTGGCAACCAATACCGTTGTATTTACTTCAACCGTCCGCGATGCACGCTTTGTATTCCCCAACGAAGGGCGCTACGCCATCCAACTGACAGCAGAAAGCGATATATTGTGTCGTCCGGCACAGGCTTTTGATACGGTTCGGGTGCGCCCGGGGCAACTGCGACTGGTTGCGCCTCCGCCCATTTGTCGCGGCGAAGCCGTGCAACTTTCTGCCGATACTCGCGACCCAAGCAGCACCTACACATGGTCGCCGGCCACGGGTTTGAGCAATCCTAATATTGCCAACCCCATTGCCCGACCTACGCAAACTACCACCTATCGCCTGCGTGCGACCAGCCCTACCGGATGTACGTATGACACAACGGTTACAGTAACGGTGCGCAATGTGCAGGCTGCTTTTACCGCACAATTAGCCGACCCTTGCGACCCTGCAACTTTTGTGCGCATTACCAACAACTCTACGGGAGGCGAGCGTTTTGAATGGGATTTTGGCGACGGCAGGACTTTCTCCGGCCGACAGCCTGCCATTTTCCGCTATGAGCGCCCGGGTACTTATCGCATTATTCTCACCGCCATTGAAGGCAACTGCATCAGCCGCGACACGGCTACCGTGCGCATCAGTGCGCAGTTGGTGGTGTCGCTGAATGCACCGCCGACTATTTGCAGCGGAGAATCGGTACAATTAACGGCCACAGGCGGCACACGCTACACTTGGACACCTGCCGCAGGTTTGAGCAACCCCAATATTGCCAACCCCATTGCATCGCCGCAACAAACCACTCGCTATAACTTGCGGGTAGAAGCCGAAAGCGGCTGTATTCGCGATACTTTCCTTATCGTAACCGTTGTGCCGCAACCGGTGGCGCGCTTTACCGCGGCAGTAGAAGGACAATGCGAACCCAATCCATTGGTACGCATCACCAACAACGGCACCAACAACGGCGAAACCTACACATGGGACTTCGGCGATGGCAGAACCTTTGAAGGCTTTCAGCCGCCAACGCAGCGCTACGCCGCCAACGGGCGCTACCTGATTCGTTTGACAGTGCGCAACGGACAATGTATTGCCCGCGACAGTGCCTTTGTCAATGTCAATGGGTTTAATCAGGCGCTGTTCCGCGCAGGTATCACGCTCAGCCCCAATACGGTTATTTGCTCCAATGAATCTGCACAATTGAATGCCACGGGCGGCGCACGCTATCAGTGGACACCTGCCACAGGTTTGAGCAATCCGAATATTGCCAACCCCATTGCCCGACCTGCGCAAACCACCCGCTATCAGGTGCGCATTTTTGATGCAGGCGGATGCTTTTTGGATACTGCCGTAACCGTAGAAGTTTTTCAGGCCATCAACATTGACTTTGAAGCTGTTACATCGGCAGAGTGCGGCAGCCCCGGAACACTGCAACTCATCAACCGCACTACCAATGCAACCAATTTTGTATGGTCGTTAGACAACGGCGTAACATTCAACGGACAAACACCGGGCACTGTAACCTATCCGCGCTCGGGTGTGTATCGCATCACATTGACGGCCAGCAATCGCGCATGTACGGCTACGCGCACCATTGAAGTGCCCATAGAAAACATCCTGCCGCCCAATGTGATTACGCCCAACAATGACGGCAAAAATGACTTCTTCGTTATTAACAACATTCGCGACAATTGGAAATTGCAAATATTCAACCGATGGGGCAAACCTGTTTTTGAATCGTCCAATTACCGCAACGACTGGGGGGGTGAAGGTACAAGCGCAACCTACTTCTACCTACTCACCTCGCCCGAAGGCAAAACCTGCCGCGGCTGGGTACAGGTAATTACCGAACAATAAAAAATTTTCTTCCGAGTTTAGGGATACAGCCTGCTTGCGTTTCTTATGGTTAGAAACACCGTAAGATGATGAACAAGCAGGCTTTTAATCAACTTTTACAGCGGTATTTAAACGGCACCTGTACACCGCAGGAGCGTTTAATGGTTGAGCAATGGTTTGAGGCATGGAAAGAAGACCGACCACAGTCGGCAGTATCGGATGAAGAATGGCAGCACATCACCGACCGCATGTGGAGCCGTATTATGCTGCAAACCGAGCAATCTAATACACCCGCTGCAACTGTAAAACCGCTTTACAGCCGAATGTGGTGGCGCATAGCCGCTTCCGTAGCATTGCTAATCGTCTGTTTTTCAGGTTGGTATTATTTTAACAGAACCCCTGCGGAACAATTTCGCATAGCCAATACCGACAGCAAGCCCAAACAATTACTCCTCCCCGATGGCAGCAAAGTAATCCTGTACAGCGGTGCACGTTTGCAATTCCCCGATGTATTTGCCGATACGATTCGGGAAGTCTTGCTGGAAGGCGATGCTTTTTTTGATATTACCCATCGGCCTGTTCAACCTTTCTACGTCAAAACCAGCGACTTGGCAATCAAGGTGTTGGGCACAAGTTTTTTTGTTCGCCAAACGGCAGAAGCAAAAACCGAAGTAGCCGTGCGAACAGGCAGAGTGGCCGTTTCGGAACGTTATTCGGTCAATGACAAAAACAACGGCGTGCTGCTTACGCCCAATCAAAAGGTGGTTTATTATGCCGAACAACAGCACTTTGTTACGGCTCTGGTAGAAAAACCCGTACCGGTAACTGCCAAACCCCCTGCATTCAATTACGAAGAAACCCCCTTGGCGGACGTTATCAACGACTTACAGACAACCTATCAGGTACAAATCACACTGGAAAACAATCGGTTAGCTAACTGCAACCTCACCGGCAACCTCAATCAGATGGATATGTATGCGCAATTAGATGCGGTAGCGCAAGCCATCGGCGCATCTTACCAAATTAAAGGCACAACCATCCTGATTGTCGGGGCGGGATGCGACTGATACGCCATTTGCTTTATTCAACCTAAATACGTATAATGAAAATGAAAAAGTTACTTACACACTCCATGCTTACCCTGCTTGCGATTCTGCTTTGGCAAGCGCCCTCTCTGGCCGGTATAGATTTACTGGAAAGAAATGTTTCTGTCAGCGTTCAAAATGCGGAAATGAAAACCGCACTCGCTCAAATAGAAAAAGCAGCCGATGTGCGTTTTATATACAGCCCCAAAGCAATTCATGCAGAACGAAAAATTAATTTGGAGGCAAAAAACGAGCGGCTGTCCGAAGTATTGAACAAATTATTGTTGCCTATGGGCATTTCCTACACTGCCAAAGGCAACCAAATTATCCTCAGCCTGCCCATGGATTTCTCACCTGCCTTACCCGACAATCCGATTAAGGGCAAAGTAACCAATGCGGCGGGCGAAGGTATGCCGGGTGTTTCTATCGTTATCAAGGGAACCAGCAAAGGCACAACCACCGATACCAACGGCAACTTTACCATCAATGCCGATAAAGGCCAGACGCTTGTGTTGTCGTTTATCGGTTACAAAACACAGGAAGTAACCATTGGCGATGAAACAACATTAAACATTACGCTGGAAGATGCTTCGCTTCAATTGAGTGAAGTGGCTATCGTAGGCTCACGCTCCAATATCGCACGTACAGACGTAGAACGCCCTGCACCCATTGACGTACTGAATTTCAAGGACTTACAAAACACAGGTCAGGTAGAATTGGGTCAAATGCTGCAATTTACCTCGCCTTCGTTCAACTCTGCCAAATACGGTATCAACGGTGTGGCTAACTATGCCGACCCTGCTACGCTGCGTGGCCTCTCCCCCGACCAAGTGCTGGTGCTGATTGAAGGCAAGCGCCGCCATCAGTTTTCAGCATTAAACCTTAACATTACGGTTGGTAAAGGAACGGTTGTAACGGACATGAACACCATTCCGGCGCTTGCACTTGACCGCGTGGAAATTCTGCGCGACGGTGCGGCAGCGCAATACGGCTCTGATGCCATTGCCGGTATTGTCAATGTCGGCCTGAACAAAAGCGTAAACAAAGGCAAATTCATGTCGCAGTTTGGTATTACTACCAAAGGCGACGGAGCCACTTACATGGCCGGCGTAAACTACGGCTTCCGATTAGGCAAAGACAAAAGCTACCTCAACCTGACTTTGCATTATCAACATGCCGACGGTACAGACCGCTCTGACCCGTTCAACGGCAATATTTACTCTACCAACGCTGCCACCGAGCGCGCTACCCGTGCTGCACGCGGCGTATGGCCGGTAGACGGCGAATTCCGCGTATCGGAATATGGCAGCAACCAAACCACAGCCTATCAGGGCTTTGCTAACTTTGGCTACCCCATCAACAACAAGTGGATGCTGTATGGCTTTGGCGGCTACTCTCAAAAGCAAATCAAAGCATTCGGATTTTTCCGCAATGCCATCCCTACCAATGCCAACTCCAATACAGACATATGGCCGGACGGTTACTCACCCATACTGCCCGGCAAAACCCTTGACTACTCAGGTGTCGTAGGTATCCGCAAACAAGTGTTCGGCGAGTGGAATTTTGATTTCAGCACAGGCTACGGCTACAACTCGCTGGACTTGGAGGCTAAAAATACATCCAACCCTTCTATGGGTGCAGATTCGCCCCGCGACTTTTACGTAGGCAAAAGTGCATTCGGACAAAGCACCACAGAGGTCAATTTGTCTAAAAACTTTATCGGCTTCTTAGGTACCAAAACCTTTAACGTGGCGCTGGGCAGCCAATTCCGTGTAGACCGCTTCCAATTGGTGCGCGGCGACCCTAACTCTTACCTCGTAGGGCCTTTGGCGCGTACTCGCGGCAAACTGCCGGGTTCCAGCGGTCGCCCGGGTATTGCCCCTGAAGACGAAACCAATACCACCCGCTCCAATATCGGCGTTTATGCGGACGTAGAATCGGACATTACCGATAAATTCCTTTTGGCAGCCGCACTGCGCTACGAAAATTACAGCGACTTTGGCAGCAATCTTTCGGGAAAAGTGGCTACCCGCCTCAAACTAACTGAAAGTTTCTCTGTCAGAGGTTCTATCAACCGCGGTTTCCGTGCGCCTTCGCTGCAACAGATTTTTAACAGCGTTACCACCTCTACGGTTCAGGCCGGCGAAATCCGCCAGACCAAACAGTTGCGCAGCGATGAACCTCGCCTCCGCCAATTAGGCATCAGCGAACCCAAAGCCGAAACCTCGTGGAACTATAACCTCGGCGTAACTGCTAATATCAAGGACAAACTGCTGGTTACGCTCGACGCATATCAGATTGATATTCAGGACAGAATTATCGTAACCGAAAACCTGATTGTCAATAATATTCCTGCCTTGCGTAATCTGTTCCCGGGCTTTCAGGAAGTGGCCTTCTTTACCAACCAGATTGACACCCGCACACAGGGCATTGACTGGGTTACTACCTACAAACACGCTTTCAACGAGCGTAAGAGTTTTAATGCCAGCGTAGCACTGACGCTGAACCGCACACAAGTTAGCCGCATTAAGCCTACTTCTTCGCAATTGCAGGAAGGCTCTGCGCGCCCTGTCGTACTGCTCGATACCATCAGTATTTCGCTGATAGAAACCAGTCAGCCGCGCGAAAAAGTACTTGTATCATTGGGTTATCAGTGGAAAAAACTCAGTACAACCGTGCGCTTCAACTATTTTGGCCCTGTTACCGCTTGGGAAAAACCGGCCAACTTGCCGCACCGCAGCCAGACTTTCAGTGGCAAAACCCTCACCGACGTAGTGATTACCTATAACGTTACCGATAAGTTTGCCATTACACTGGGCGGCAACAACATTTTTGACGTATATCCCGACCGGGTATTTACCAATTACGCATCCTACTTTAACGGACAAACGCCGTTTACGCGAAATGCCAACCAGTTCGGCTTTAACGGCGCGTTCTACTATATTAATGCCTCGCTTAACTTCTGATGGGGTGCGGCATTACGCAACCGATTTTTTTACAACATGACAAACATATTATTCCTGCTTGCTTGCCTGACAATGGGGGCTGCTTTCAAAAAAAGCGGCCTCCTCAAAGGCAATGCGCACGAAGTGATTAATCAGGTTATCTTATATGTTTGTTTACCCGCTGCTACGCTCATTTACGGCTCTGAAGCCAACCTGAACAGGCATGTGCTCATGCCCATACTGATGCCTTGGTGCTTATATGCCGCGGGGTTTCTTTTTTTCAAAGTAACGGGCAAACTCAACCGCACGCACCCTCACAGCGAAGCGGTATTGATTATGACCGCAGGCATCCCGAGCATCTCCTTTCTCGGGTTTCCCATTTTTGAACTTTTCTACGGTGCGGAGGGCTTGCGAATCGGAATTTTGATGAGTCAGGCCGGCTCTTTCATGGTTTGTGCAACCCTCGGAGTAATCACCGCCTCTTATTATGCTTCCAGCACACCTTCGTTCAAAAAAATATTGCTCAACGTATTGGGCTTCCCTGTTTTTCTGGCCTTTATATTTGCCATCGGCATTAATATGGCAGGGTTGGCCATACCGCCGCTTGCCAGAGAAGTCCTTCAAAAAATTGCGGCTCCGTTCAGTTTTCTGGCCTTGTTTTCAGTAGGTTTGCAGATAGACCTGTCGGGCAAACGCGCTCTGCTGAAGCATATTTACACGGGTTTAGGCTTCAAACTGCTGTTGGCACCTGTGCTGGTTTGGCTTGTGCTGTTCCCAATAGCGGGGCAAAAGGGTATGGTTGCCGAAATATGCGTTATCGGTGCAGCACTGGGGCCTATGAATACCGCTGCCATTATTGCCACGCAATATGGGCTCAATCCCCCGCTGGCCTCGGCTATGGTGGGTATCGGTTTGCCGCTCTCCCTGCTGACGGCATTGCCTGTTTACTACCTTTTACAATGGTTCAACTGATTTGGCGATATGAAAAAAATATTTACCAATCTTACCTTCTGGGTACTGACTGCCATCACGCTCGGTGTTCTTCTGGGGCATTTCTATCCGGAATGGGCGCTGGCCAAAATCATGGAAGCCCCCATCAAAACGCGTTTTTTGGGACAAGAGTTTGAAATAGGCGCAACGTTTAGCGAATTTTTAGGCAAAACCTTCATCAGTATTGTCAAAATATTCATTAACCCCATCATATTTCTTACCATCACGCTGGGCATTATCAGCATGGGCAACCTGAAAAAGGTAGGCAAAGTAGGTGCAAAGGCATTGCTTTATTTTGAAGTAGTAACAACCGTAGCGCTCATCATAGGCATTGCGGTAGCCAACATCATACGCCCCGGTGATGGCGTTGTTACCAATCAGGTGAAAGGAGGCGATATTTCCAAATATACGCAAGCCTCCGCCGAGTTTAGCTGGTGGCAGTTTTTTATGGATAACTCTACGCTGCAAGTGCTGGTGGTGGCCATTTTGTTCGGAACGTTTATGAGCAACTACTCCGGCAGGCAACAAATTATTGACTTTCTGAATCCAATTTCAAAAAAAGTATTTTGGGCGCTGCATAAAGTCATGCTGCTTGCTCCGATAGGTGCGTTTGGCGGCATGGCTTTTACCATCGGCAAATATGGCATCAAAACACTGCTGCCGCTTGCCAAACTGATGATTACGGTTTATACCACGATGGCGCTTTTCATTTTTGTTGTGCTGTGGTACATCATGCGCACATACCGCATCAGCTTGTGGAATTTTTTGAAATATATCCGCGATGAGCTGCTGATTGTGCTGGGAACTTCTTCATCGGAGGCTGCGCTGCCTTCCCTGATGGAAAAGCTGGAACGCATGGGCTGTTCAAAACCGGTGGTGGGGCTGGTTGTTCCCGCAGGTTACTCTTTCAACTTAGACGGAACGACTATTTATTTGTCAATGGCAGCTATTTTTCTTGCACAGGTATATAATGTACACTTAGATACCACACAAATACTGACCATCATCGGCATTCTGATGGTTACTTCCAAAGGTGCGGCAGGAGTTACGGGCAGCGGTTTCATTGTGCTTGCCTCTACGCTGACAGCCATCAAAGTCATTCCGATTGAAGGATTGGCACTGCTGCTCGGGGTGGACAGGTTTATGTCGGAGGCTCGCGCCATTACCAATTTTATTGGCAACGGAGTAGCTACGGTGTGGCTTGCCAACAACGAAAAAGAGTTTGACCGCGGGCAGATGGAAATTGCATTTAACAACCCGATTGCCAACCCGTCGGCTGAAAAACCCGCGCTTACGGAAAGCAAGGTATAAAAAAATAACCGAAAAGCCAACAGCTTTCCGGCTAAGTAACAGTTAATATATATTGAAGGTGATATGATGCGGCAAATGTATACAATAGTTTGCAAATAACTAAAAGCTCGCAAAATTTATTACATGCTATAAATCTTTCAGCACGCCACTGATGCCGCCGTCTATCTGAATATCGGCACCGTTGATAAAGCCTGCCTTGTCGGATGCCAGAAAAACGGCAACCTCTGCCACTTCATCGGGCTGCCCGATACGCCCCACGGGGTGAATCTCATTGAGTTTGCGGTAATCGTCAGGATTGGGGAAACCTGCCCGCAGCATGGGGGTTTCTATGGCTGCCGGGCTGATGGCATTTACACGGATGCGGCCTGCCAAATCAACCGCCAGCGCCTTTGTAAGCCCCACTAATGCCGATTTGCTCGTAGCATATGCCACAAAACGCGGCTTGGTCAGTTGCCTGTGGATACTTGCCACATTAATCACAGACCCTTTGGTTGCTTCCAAATGCGGCAAGCAATGCTGAATCAGCAAAAAAGGTGCGGTCAGGTTTACGTTCAGCGTGGTTTGCCACTGCTCTAATGTCAGGTCATCGGTTTTGTTCAACAACTGTTCGGCCGCATTATTGACCAAGCATTTCAGCGGGTATCGGCTGATAAGTTCGTCTAACGATTGCCCCAACTGTTGGCGATAGGCCTCATCGGTACAAAGGCGATTCAAGTCGGTTTGTATGTGTACATCGGCATTTTGCATGGGCTGCCGGTCTAAACCGATGGTAAAAAATCCTTCCCGTTTAAATAATCGGCAAATTTCTGCGCCGATTCGCCCCGAAGAGCCTGTAACAATTACGCTGTTCATGGTTACTGCTGTAATTTCCAAGGCTTCAAATCTATGATAAAAGTAGTTCCTTCGCCAACGCAGCTGCTGACATCTATTTTGCCTCCCAAAGCCGTAACCTGCGTTTTTACTAAGCAAAGCCCCAAGCCTTTGCCTTCTACATGAAAATGAAATCGTGCATAGAGTGAAAACAGTTTCTCGCCGTATGCTTCCAAATCTATGCCCAAGCCGTTATCTTTTACTTCTATGCGTGTGTATTTGCCATGCACACAACTTCTGACCTCAATAATGGGGCGACTTTGCGGTTGCCTGAATTTCAGTGAGTTACTAACAAGTTGATACAAAATACTAAACACATAAGGCTCGTAGGCAAACACGGCAGGCGCGCTCATAAAATCCGTTGTAACGATTGCCTGCAAGCGTTCTATCTCGCCTGCAAGCTGAATCTGCACCTTTTCCATTTCTTCGGCCAGCACCACTTTGGTTAGTATGTGGTTGCGGTTGTTGTTGATGTCAATAATTTGACTCATGTCGCGAATGACCGCATCTAACTCGTGGGTAGCATAAATCAGTTTGTAAATAATATCGGCTTCTTCTATGCTGATGGTTTGGAGCGGCATCAGTTCGAGCACTGCTCCCAAGCCCAAAACTCTTGCCGCCGGCCCGCGCAGGTTGTGCGCTATCATAAAAGCAAAGCGCTCTAACTGGTGCATGGAGTGAACCAATTCTTTGGTACGCGCTTCTACTTCCGATTCAAGCGTTTCTCGCTGCTTGTCGATCATCTGTTTGGCTTGTATCAGTTCTTTGTTTTGCTGCAACAATCGCTCGTTCTGGCTGCGGATTTCATCGGTCTGCCTGTTGATTTCAATGGTGCGCAGCCTTACTTCTTCTGCCAATTCGTGCTGGCGTTGCTTCAACTCCTGCACGCGCCACCGATAGAAGGCATAAGCAAGCCCTAATACAACCGCTGCCAGCCATCCGTAGGCCAAAGGGGTTTGCCAAAAAGGGGGCTTGATGCGAAAGGAAAACTCGGCTGCCTGCGGTGTCCAGTTTTTACCGTCTATGGATGCCCGCACCATGAAACGGTATTTATTGGGCGGCAGATTGGGGTAGTGCACCTCGTCTGTAACCGTAGCCGGCGACCAGTCTTTGTCTATTCCTTCCAGCATGTACTGATACGTTACCGCATCAGGATTGGTAAAGTAAATAGCGTGAAAACTGAAACTGAGGTGATTATCCTGATGATTCAGTGTCAAATTCAGCGGCAAACCGGCCGCATTTACACTGTCTGTATAATTTTTCCAATCAACCGATTTGTAAAAAAGGCTGATACTATTAATGTGTACTTGCGGCCAATAAGCCATCGGTTGGTCTTTTGCAGGTTGATAGGAAGTGATGCCCATTTGCGTGCTGAACCATATACGCCCGTAGTTGTCTTCCCAAATGCCGTTCAGGTTGGTTTCCATGCCAATAAAGCCCTCTTTGCGGCCATAGGAGCGTATTTCGGCAATCTCATTTTTGCTGTTGAAACTAATCCGATTGATACCCTTTTCGGCACCTACCCACAACCTGCCCTTGCTGTCGAGTTTCATCTGGTAAATGTTGCCGGAATTGAGCCCGTCGGCTTGGTTGTAATAATGCCGTTTGAATGAGCCGTCGGGTTGGAGCATTATTTTAACAAGACCCGCACCTGCCGTTCCTAACCAGATGGTTTTAGCATCGGTGTAGGCAATAGCCCTGACCATAATTTTTGCCAGCGAATCCCCGGGCAAAAAAAGACGGTAGGCCTTGTTGTCTGTAATAACACTTACGCCGCCGTCAATATTGCCCGTCCATATGCCGCTGTCGGGAATTTCGGCAAGTGCGATAACGCTTCCTGGAAGTCCGGCGGTTGAGTCGTTCCAATAACGGATGCTTTTACCGTCCCACATGGCTGCTCCGTGTGTGCGGGTAGCAAACCACAAACGCCCGCGGCTGTCTTCCAATATGCTGAAAATGCGTTCGTTAGGCAGTATTTTATCGGGAACGAGTTGCTCAAACTTGCCGTTGTTCGTGTAAAAAACCCCGTTTCGTGCCGATGCAAGCCACATTTTGCCTTTGCGGTCGGGCGTGATGGTAAAGTGGCAATTGTCTTTCAGCCCTTTTTGAAAATTGTAGTTCTGAAATTTTTTGCCGTCAAATTTATAGACCCCGTGCCCGTAAGATGCCAGCCAGAAGGTTTTTGTTGCCGGGTCTTGGGTAATGCCAAAAATATCGTGCGTTAAACCCGAGCTTGCGGTATAATGCAGAAAAGGGTTTTTAGGATTAATCCGCAGGATGCCGCTGCGCGTACCTACCCATATGTTATCCTCGCGGTCTTGCAGCAAACTAAGTAAAGAGGTATTCGCAATACCGTTTTCATCTCTGTAAGTCGTAAAATTCGTTCCGTCAAAAAATGCCAACCCTTCTGTTTCCGAGCCAATCCAGATATTGCCCTTATTGTCAGGGAGCAGCGCCCTGATTTCTTTCACGGGAACTTCCGCTGAAAAATCAACCACATTGCGCTGGGTTTTGCTGAATCGGTACAAATCATTGAGTGTTGCTACCCAGATTTGTCCTTCGGGGTCGCGTGCAATAGCCGAAATGCGCGTACCGTTCAGCCCTTTGAGCAAAACAGGACGTGCAATTGACTGATTGACAATTTGATAGATACCCTGCGCAGTACCGACCCAAAGCACCCCTTCTTCGTCTTCACAGATGCTGTAGATTCGGAACAACCGCTCTTCGTCCAAGGCAACAAATTGCAGATTGCCATTGACCAGTAGAAATAAGCCGCGCTCTGTACCTACCCACAGGTTGCCTTTTTGGTCTTCACAAAGCGCATCTACAGCAAAACCTCCTTGGGTGAGTGGTTGGAAGTTGTTGAACCGATTGCCGTTGAAATAGCTCAAACCGTTGCGTGTGCCAATCCACAAATGCCCCTTGCTGTCTATCAGCAATCGGGTGGCAAGGTCGCTGACTAAACCATCGCGTTGGGTGTATGTTTTGAAGCGTTTACCGTCAAAACGGGTAATACCGCTTTGAGTCGCAATCCATAGGTAACCGTCCTTATCTTGCACCATGTGGTTGCCGTTGGCCTGTGGCATCCCTTCGGCTATGCCATATTGGCGCACGTCCAGCAATTGTGCGGCTGTATGTGCGGCAAATAAATACACAACAGCCATTGATAGAATGGCTCTTTTTGCACTTTGAAGCCGTATTTGCCAATACATCACCGCATTTTTGCATTAAAAATGGAGCGCCACAGTTGTATCATTCAAAAAAATCATGGAAATATGCTATCTTACAACTGTATGGTTTCGTTAATCTATGCAGAATAATTGACAAATACAATTTTCTGAGCGTTTGCTCAAAAACTATTTCAGCGCCTGTTCTATCTGCCGCAAAGCCTGTTCTATGTTCCGATTGTCGGGGCGCTTGCGGTAAGCAGCTTGCAGATAGGGCTGTGCTTTGATAAACCATCCGCGCACTTGTTGCATAATAGATGCGCCCCGTTCCTGCCGTTGCTGCGGGGGCAGGCGACGGAGCGATTCGTTCACACTGACGGCACGGTTGTAGTACAACACGCCAAGTGCATAATTGGCGCGGTAGTAATCGTTTTGCAGTGCAATGGCCTGCAAATAGCTCGCTTCGGCCTCATCGGGGCGCTGCAACAGCTCCAAATTTTCGCCCCTTGCCGTATGCAACCATACATTATCGCGGTGGCGGAGGGCATAGTCATCCAGCAGTGCCAACGCACCCGCATAGTCTTTTTGTTGTTGCAGTGCGATGTAGTCTTGCACAAATCCTGTGGGCATTCCGGTCATGCTGTCCACGCGGACTCGGCTGTCGGGGCGAGTAACATATTTGGCACCTCCCTGATAATTAATGAAATAGGTCAGCATTTGGCGCAGTTCGCGGACAGTATCGGAGGCCGCAGCAAAAATATCCAGTCTGTACGATTGCCCCTGTTGCAAACTGTCAATCGAGATGCTTACATTGCCCCATCTGTTCTGAATACCCTCACTTATTTCGCGCTGTCGGCCGTCGGCAGTGCCTACTACTGCCATAAAAACAGCCGTTGGCAGCGTTCGCAAACGAATTTGCAGACTGTCGCGCGAAGTTTCAATAATCAGTTCACGGGCGTTGTGGAGCAGTTGCGGCTGTAATTCGCTGAAAATAGGATACACAATCGGTTTGCGCTCAAATTCATGCAGTGTAATGGGGCGTTCTAACAGTTGCCAACGCTCCTCCTCGGGAAAATGCGTAAACGAAAGGTCTTCGGGGGAAATCATGAAATACGTATCGTTGGGCAACTGGTTCTTACCGTCGCCTGCGCCCCATGTGACATCTACCAGTTCCCAGTGGCCGTCAATACGCACCGCATTCCACACGTGGTTGGGGCGAGCAATCTCATCGCCGACTTCATATTGTATGCCCTTTACCACGCCTCGCACCTGCACGCACGCCAAGCCTGCCTCGCGGGCAAGCAAGTGATACAACGCGGCAAAACCTTCACAAACGGCTTTTTTTCGCTGTAGCACCGCCGCCGGGCTTTGGTCAGGATTTACGGGGGCGCGGTATGCCTCCCAATCGTAGCTGATATTGCGGGTAATCCATTGGTAAATCGCATATGCCCTGTCCTGCTCGGCAGGGATGTCGCGGCGCAATTGCCTGCCCCACTCCTGCGGCGTGAGCGTTTGTGCATGAACCGTTCGGATGAGCAAACCTATTGCCAATACCGAAAAATACTTCCACGTTGCCATACAATGAAATGATACTGCCTAAACCGTGCTAAAATGATGTCTATACTAACAACGTCAAATCTTTTTAGTAACCTTGCGCAAAAGAAAATTACTCGGACAGCTGCATGAGTACCAAAGTTATCTCATTTGTAACCCTGAAAGGCGGTTCCGGCAAAACAACCCTGCTAATGCTGACTGCCGCTGCCATCCACAACCGAACAGATAAGAAGTTGCTCGTGATTGATTCTGACCCGCAACTTTCCGTCAAACAGATTTTTCTTCAAGAAAACAACCCAAAATCGTTTGATGTTTTTGCCATCAATTGGGCGCAGCCTAATCCGCAGGAATATTTTGATAAAGTACTGACGCTTGCCAAGCGAAAATACGACCTGATTTTCATGGACTTACCGCCGGGCAGAATCACCGACCCGACCATTTATTACAGCATCATGGCATCCGATATCCTGATTGTGCCTGTAGTTGCCAGCCAATTGGATATCAACGCCACCACTGCCTTTCTGGAACAACTGCCCGAACTGAAAAAAGACCGCCCGTTGAAGCCCTTAGAAGTTTTCGGAATAATCAACAAGCAAGACCAAAGCATTGAGTACAAACATTTGTCTAAATTGGCAGGTATTGGCGGGCTGGAAATTTTCTACTCTACGCTTTCCAACTTGGTGCGCTACAAGCGCGGTGTATCTACGTTCAAAGACATTGCCAATCCTGCCGACGCAAACGATGAATTCAATCGTTATTTTGACGAATTCCGACTGAAATGTTTCATTTAAATTTGGAACAATATTTTCGGTAGCAAACCGGAATTAACTTGTTTTACCCCCGATGAAAAAAAATAGTTTATCCGTTGCTTGGCTCATCGGCTGCCTGATGATGAGCCTTTTGGCATATGCACAGCCCAAAACACGCTTCTTTTTTGACGAAGGCGAGCGCCTGATGCGCGCCGGCAAATACGAAGCCGCCATTGCCAGCTATACACAGTCGTTAAAGTTGAAAGATAACTTCATCGTATTCAACAGCCGCGGCATGGCCTACGAACGGCTTGGCAAGTTTGAAGAAGCACTCGCCGATTACAACAAAGCGCTGGCAAACTTTGAACAGGAACGTGCCAAACGCAAAATGGAGTCTGACTATACGCCCACCTACCATTTCAATGCAGGAAACGCCAATTTCGGACTGAAGCGCTACAAAGAAGCTGTTAAGCACTACAATACCTTTATTTCCATAGCCACTGCCCAGCGCGATATAGAGGCTGCTCAAAAAGCATATATCAATCGCGGCCTTTGTATGGAAGCCGCCAAAGACTTTGAAGCTGCCAAACAGAACTACACTAAACTCATCAGCATATCGCCCAAATATGCACCTGCCTACGTTCGGCGCGGCATCATTTTTAACTCCGAAAATGATTTTGATGCTGCCATGCAGGATTTTGACAAAGCCATTGCCCTCAACCCACAGGAAAAAACAGCCTACCTCCATCGGGCAGAGTTAAAATTGAACACCAAAGGGCCGGCCGATGCACTGCCCGACTACAACTCCTACCTGAATCTAGCACCCAACGACCCTATCGCTCTCCAATCAAGAGCCACCATACTGATAGGTATGGAACAGTTCAAGGAGGCCATCAAAGACTACAACAAACTGTTGAGCCTGCAACCCAAAGCGGTAAATATACTGACGGCACGCGCCAAAGCACATAAATTAGACCGCAACCCCGAAGCCGCCATTGCCGACTATACCGCTGCATTGGCACTGCAACCCAATAATCTTCAAGTAATGTTAGACCGCGCTGCGCTTTACCGAAGCACCGGAAGGCTCAACGAAGCACTTGCAGACCTGAATAAGGTATTAGAAGTGCACACGGCCAATGCTTTTGCCTACGACCTGCGCGGGCGCACTCTCCGCGGACTTGGCAAGTTGGAAGAAGCGCTGAAAGATTACAACAAAGCCATCAGCTTAGACGATAAGCAAGCCGACTTTTTCAATAACCGCGGATATCTGTACAACCAAATGAAAAAATATGCAGAAGCTGTAAAAGATTTTGATAAAGCTATCAACTTAGATGCCAACTTTGCCTATGCCTATAACAACCGCGCTATTGCCCATTATCACCTGAACCAACTGCCTCAGGCGCAAGCCGATACGCGAAAATCGCTGGCATTAGACCCCGAAAATGCTTTTGCCTACCACACCTTGGGGCTCATCCTTCTGAAAGAAGGCAAAAAACAGGAAGCCATCCAAGCGCTGGAAAATGCCCTGCGATTAAAACCTGATAATCAAGAATTTGCGGCCACACTGGCAGAAGCAAGAAAGTAACCAAGCAATACGCACGTGAAAATAAAAGTCCTGAAAGCACCTCTGCCTTTCGGGACTTTTGCTTTATCATAGCACCACCTCTCCAACTTAAAGGAAGCAATTGCGATAAATACGGCCGTGTTTTATAAAAATTGCCTTATCCTGCTGCACACACACCCATACTCCAATCCAACATTAGCACTTTACAGGCATTACACACGGTTTTGGCAAGCATTTTCAGGTCATAAATTTTGCGTATAACGAAAAATAGCAATACATTTATTATTGCAACTGCCGACTTACCATCGGTGAATTATTCTTTTGTCTCACTAAACTAAAACCTCCCATGCCAAACTTAGTAGCCGAATTGAACAGTTTAGACTTTAGCGTCTACATAGGCGGGCCGCTGCAGGCAGCAGTACAAGCCCAAAATGCAGCATCAATGGCGCAAGCGAGCTTTATACAAGCCGTAGGCTTTGAAACCATCCAAACAGATTCCGGTACCGCTACTCGGTTGCGATACGTAGATTTTTCTTTCAAAAAATCTGTCGCCAACCCGGACTACGGTAAAACCTTAGAACAACTCAAACAGGAAGGGAGGGTTCCAAGTTCAGCAACCGCTATACCCGGTAACATCAAGGTAAGCGAGCGTTTTCTTGAAAACGATGTAACAATCAAGGTGCCGTTCCTAACCATGCTGACCCTGCCTGCCCTGCGAATCGAGGAACTTACCATCGATTTCAATGCGAAACTGACTTCTACGGAAACTTCCAATGTTTCCAGCGAGTTTGCGGCCAATGCAGAATTAGGCATTAATTACAAGATAGTCAATTTTAAAGCATCCGCATCATACAAACGGACTTCTACGAATGGTACAAGTGTAGAAAAAACCTACAATATGGGCGTTCGTGTCAGAGCAATTAACGATGAAATTCCTGCCGGTTTAGACAGAATCCTTACCATGCTCGAAGACAGTATTGCCAGCGTTAACGGCTGATGGTTTCATATTGTTTTTCCGATAAACAAAACTGTACGGGCAGCACAACTTGGATCATGTGCGCAATCGCCATTGAGCAGATGCCGGAGCAACAGTCTGCCCGTCAGTCTAACTAACAGATTATCAACATGCCAACCCTGAATGAATACCTTGGTAGTATTGTGTCAAGTATTACCAATGCCAGAATGATGTCCGACGTACAAACCGTAAAAGTGGCGGAAGAATATGCTAAACATAATCTTCTCAAACACTTTTCCATCCCCAGAATGAAAATTGCCGACGTTGAAATGACAATTCCCGTGGCGTTGGAAGAACTCCGCGAAAAAACAATCGCGGCATTTGAACCTATTGACAGCAAAAAAATCAGCAATATTGTTTACAATGAACTCATCAAAAACTTGTCACTTTCAAGACTGAAAAGCGACATCAGACATTCCGTGCAAGATAAAATTTACCGACTGACATTAGATTTTGAACAAAGTCTTCAAACAACCAACGACCTGAGTTATTTGAAAAAATACTGCTACGAAGTGGTCAGCATAGAAAAAGAACTTTTTCAGAGTAGAGACGGCTTAAAAAGAAAGATTGAAATCAACGAGCTCCCGCTTCACCTTGAAAAAATAATTTTACCGGAAATTAAGGTTGTCAATCAAAAGAAAGTGATTGAAGATTTAAACGTGATAGTTGAATCGCACAGATTGAGGGAGCAAAAAGCAGAAAATATTATCTACATCAAACTCAAAATCAGGGAAGACGGCATGGAATGGGACAGGGCAGAAAAAGCAGACGGAAGCGTAGAATCGAAGTTACTACCCGAATAAATACTCTCAGTCGGCTATATGATAAGAAAATCGGCAATACAGTTAGCAAGTGCTTTGAACGCAAAGCTCATTGAGTTCCCCAAAATTGTAACCGGACTTGAACAAAAAGACATAGATTTTCTGAACGTTTTTTTGTCATGGATAAAGTCATGTGAGGAAATACTTGCAGCACATAATATCAGTTCGGTTGCTGAATTGGCAGGACTCAGAGGGAAGATTATTGCTGCCAAATTTTCCGACAATAATAGCACAACCTCAGCTAAAAAGATACAGCAAAAAGTTGCGGCAGAATGCCTTTTTGATGCTCAAAAAATCGTTTTAGAAACCTTGAAACCTCTCGAGTTCAAATTAAATGAGTGTCGGGAGTTACTAAGACAACTGCTGCTCATTATTGCACAGACAAATGCCGTCAAATATGAAGACCATTTGCCGTTTGCTGCTTTTTTAGACAACATTTGGCAATTTATCATATCCAACGAGCAGCTGAAACCCGGAGCGGTAAAACTAAAAACCTTATTAACAGCTTCGGATATTCAGTTGCTTATGGCAGAAGAAATTAATATGGAAGATTTTACAAGCTAACAAACAGGCATGATGCGTTGAAAATTGCTTACCTGTTTTCTGCGCAACCACTTATACAAAGCACAAGTGGTTTGCAAAAAAAGTTATGCAAATTATTAAAAAGCAAAATAAATAAACCTGACAGGTACGTATAAAAAACGCACATGTGCAATTAAGACCGTCTATAATAGCGTTTACATTCGCGCACGACGTTTCCATGCAGAAGTTGCTGCCGTAGTTGGCGGGGCAGTTGCGATAACGGCAGGCGTGCCGGTTCCTTGTGCTAACAGGAAAGCAGCCAATGCCGCTGCCACGCGCTCCTCTTCGGGGCGGTTAGTACTTTGCAGAACCTCAGGGGTGAAATATTTTTCTACAAACTTGGTGTCAAATTGTCCGCTGATGAATGCCTCGTGGTTCAGTACGTAGGTACAGAAACCGAGCGTCGTCTGAATACCCGTAATTTGGTATTCCTCAATTGCCCGCAGCATTTTAGCAATGGCTTTGTTGCGGTCTTCGGCGTGGACAATCAGTTTGGCAATCATCGGGTCGTAGTAAATCGGGATGTCCATGCCTTGCTCGAAGCCGTCATCTACGCGGATGCCCGGCCCTTGCGGGCGCACGTAGGTATGCAGCTTGCCGATATCGGGCAGGAAGTTGTTGGCAGGGTCTTCGGCACATACGCGCACCTCAATGGCATGACCTTTAATTTGCAGGTCTTCCTGACGAATTGCCAATGCGTGCCCTTCGGCAACCAAAATTTGCTGACGCACCAAATCTACACCCGTAATCATCTCCGTAACGGGGTGCTCCACTTGCAGGCGCGTATTCATTTCAAGGAAATAAAACTCCAGCTTGTCATTGACGATAAATTCTACCGTTCCCGCACCGTAGTAGTTGCAGGCTCGCGCCACATCTACGGCACATTTGCCCATTGCTGCGCGAATTTCGGGAGTCAGCACGGCGGAAGGCGCTTCTTCTATCACCTTCTGATGGCGGCGCTGGATGGAGCACTCGCGCTCGAACAAGTGGATGATATTGCCGTGTTTATCGCCCAGCACCTGAATCTCGATATGTCGCGGTGCGGTAACAAATTTTTCAATGAAAACTGCCCCGTCGCCGAACGCTGCCTGTGCTTCGCTGATGGCGCGATGCATTTGCTCCTCAAATTCTTCTTCGTGGTGCACAAGGCGCATCCCTTTGCCGCCGCCGCCTGCACTGGCTTTAATCAGCACGGGGTAGCCGATTTCCGCCGCGCGCTGTTTAGCTGCCGCAATGTCGCTAATGGCTTCCTCTGTGCCGGGCACAAGCGGAATGTTATAGCGTTTGGCGGCCAACTTGGCTGAAAGTTTGCTGCCCATCATCTCGATAGACTCGGGCGAAGGGCCGATGAAAATCAGCCCTGCTTCGCTGACCTTGCGCGAAAAAACAGCATTCTCGGAAAGAAAACCGTAGCCCGGATGAATGGCATCTACGCCCATTTGCAGGCTGATTTCAATGAGTTTATCCATCAGCAAGTAAGATTGGGCAGAGGGCGGAGGGCCAATGCAAACAGCCTCATCGGCAAAACGCACGTGCGGCGCATTGCGGTCGGCTTCGCTGTACACAGCAACGGTTTGAATACCCATTTCGCGTGCGGTACGCATCACACGCAATGCAATTTCGCCACGGTTGGCAACCAGAATCTTATGTATCTTGCGCATATCGGTCAGGAATGTGAGCAAAGCTAAGCGCAAACGGTCGCAAAAAAAAATTTTTGCCTAAGGCTTGCACGAACCAAAATTTCCCTTTTGTTTTGTGCCACTGTTCGCCCAGGTGGCGGAATCGGTAGACGCGCTGGTCTCAAACACCAGTGGTAGCAATACCGTGCCGGTTCGACCCCGGCCCTGGGTACAGCAACAAGCCATCATCTCAACGGTGATGGCTTTTTTATTTGCAACAATAAAAAACGGGTACCGCCAAAACTTGGAGATACCCGTTTCTACGTGCGCACACGAAATTCTCTTACATTTTCACTACTCTGCCTGAACCTGTTGCATTTACATCAACACGTGCAGGATTGCCGCGATAATAAACCGACCCGCTACCCGAAAGCCTTGCAGTGAGGCTGCTGTTTACTGCTATATTAGCATTTCCGCTACCGGAGATTATCATACGTGCAACTTCGGTGTTTAGTGTTGCTGCGTGATAGCTGCCGGAGCCGGTGATGGTTGCATCTTGCTGCATGGCACGGTTAAAGAGTGTTACAGAACCAGAACCGCTTATTTCAGTACGCACAGATGCTGCATTTAAGCCAAGACTGACACTGCCGGAGCCGGTATTTACTACCACTATCGAGCCGGTTTGCCAAATATCACTGCTCATAATATTTCCTGAACCGGACGTAGTTACTTCGTTCAGTTCGGGCATGGTAAGGTAAACAGCAACTTCCTGACGTGTTGTCAGACATCCAATCATATCTACCTCAAGGGTTGCGCCGTTGAGTCGGGTACGCACATTGGGCAAAATATTACTCTCTGCACGTACACTGACTGAATAAGAAGGGCCTCGGCTGATGTAGATATTTGCAGAAGAAGAGTTTCTGACTTTTTGGAAGTTTGCATGGTTGCGCGTTTCGGTCATGGTAATACCGTTGCCGCTGATGCAACCATTGGAAATAAAATCACCAATGCTGATAAAACAACTTTGAAGGCCGACCGCTATAAAGGCAATCAGCAAAAGGGACAGTCCCCGTTTCATAATGAGTAAAGTTTAAGTTAAAAATTTAATTTTGACGATTCACGCGATTATACGCACGTTTTAAAGACAGGGTTGCAAGGATAAAGGTTGCCGAGGCGTACTAAAAATTCAATACCCGCAGTGCATCTGCTTTATCGCGGTACAATTGATGTTGCATACTCTCCAAGCTGTCAAATTTTTCTTCGCCGCGCAGGTATGCTATCAGCTCAACTTGTAAAAAAGAGTCGTATATTTCTTCGTTAAAATCAAAAATATTAACCTCAATGGTGCGTTCTAACTGGCTGCCCAAAGTAGAACGAACGCCGATGTAGAGCATTCCATTGTATGTTGCCTGATTCAGGCGTACGCGCACGGCGTAAATACCGTCTTTGGGGATGAGTTTGTAGCTTTCACTGATGTACAGATTGGCGGTCGGGAAGCCGATGGTGCGCCCCAACTGATTGCCTTTCACTACTTTGCCGCAAAGCGTATAAGGTGCTGCCAAATAGCGATTGGCGGTTGCAATTTCGCCTTGTAACAGTGCATGGCGTATTTTGGTACTGCTGACACCAACTTGCTCTATATCCTGACGGGGGATTTCTTCCACAGCAAAGCCAAAGTGCTCTTCATTGGCTTTCAAAAAGTTGAAGTCGCCTGCGCGGTTTTTCCCGAAGCGGTGGTCATAGCCAATAATCAAACGCCGCGTATTGAGTCCGTTTATCAGTATTTGCTGTACGTACTCCTCGGGTGTCAGCGTGGAAAAGGTTTTATCAAACGGCAATACGACCAATCGGTCAATGCCAATGGCTGCCAGTGCTTCGGTTTTTTCGGCCAGCGTAGAAAGCAGTTTCAGGTCTTGCTGCTCAGGGAAAAGTACCAAGCGCGGATGCGGCCAAAAAGTAATGACCACGCTCTCGGCATTGGGGTCAAACTGCTTGATTTGGCGTGCCTCGGCCACTAACGATGACAGAATTTTGCGATGCCCGACATGCACCCCGTCAAAAGTACCTTCCGTAACAATGGCATATGAAGGAGGTCTGTGCCCCGCTATTCCGTGCTGGACTTTCATTCTGTGGTTCGTTGTGCTTTAATTGCTTCAATGAGTTCGGGTAACTGCCAAGCGCTTTCCACCGCAAAATCGCCGATGCGAGTGCGCCGCAGACTGCCTAAGTATGCCCCCACCCCCAGTGCCTGTCCGAAATCGTGTGCCAAGCTGCGGATGTATGTGCCTTTGGAGCATACCACGCGAAAATGAACTACGGGGAAGGTAATTTGTTCCAGTTCAAAGCTGAAAATTTCTACCGGGCGCGGCTTGAGCGCTACCTCTTCGCCTCGACGGGCTTTCTTGTAGAGTCGTTCGCCATCCACTTTGATAGCTGAAAAAACAGGGGGCAATTGCTCAATGGCACCCTTGAAACGGTTGGCAGCCTCGCGGAGCATCGCCTCGGTCAGGTGGCTGATGTCCACAGCCTCGGTAGGTTCGGTTTCTGCATCGTAGGAAGGGGTTGTTTGCCCTAACACGATTGTGCCTGTGTATTCTTTTACCTGCGCCTGATAGCTTTCTATCAGTTTGGTTTTTTTTCCTGTACAAAGAATCAGCAAACCGGTTGCCAGCGGGTCTAACGTACCCGCATGACCAATTTTCTTTTGCCGGATGGCATAGCGAATTTTATTGACAACGTCAAAGGAAGTCCACTCGGCGGGTTTATCTACCAGCAGTACTTCTCCTGTTTCAAAATCAAATGGCGGCATAACGCAAAGTTATACCATAAATTAACATATCGGTTGGGGATATTGCTTATGCTTGTTGCCGGGTGCTATATTCAACAAACCATTGCAAAGCAGAAGCCATCGTATCGGTATAATGCAGTTCAAATTTGAAGCCCATGCTTTGCAAGCCTTTGACAACTAAGGGCGTAGTCATGCGCTGCACCAAATTTTGTGACTGCACAACTATGCATCGGTAAGTTTTGTCGGCCTGCCTCAAAATACGCGGCGCGTAAATACCTGTAAACCAAGCCCTTCCAAGTGCAGGGTCGTATTCCAAAGCGGAGTAGTCGTAGATAATATCAAAACAGCCGGTGCGCTTATTAACCGCAAATGCTTCTTCAAATCCTGCTTTGTACTCGTCTAATTCTATGCGCCCTTTCATGCGGTAAATAATCACCCGCGGCGACTCCTGCAACAAAATTTCAATATTACCGCTTGGGCTTTGATAAAGTAGCGTTTGATTGTTCATTCAGCTTATTAAAAAAACGACGCAAAATTACATATGTGGGATTGGCCAACCAAATAACTCATATTAAGCCTTGTTTAATTTTTTGCCCCCTTACAAGTTTTCTATGTTGGCTAAGTAATACTCTGCCTGTGCCAGAATTTTTTCCCGCTCAGCATTTGCCATTTTGTCCCATGTTACGTACATCATGCCTATGCGGGGGTTGCGTGCCAATTTTTCGCGGTGGCGCTCATAAAAATGCCAGTAAAGACTGTTAAACGGGCAGGCGCGGTCGCCGTGTTTCAGGTCTTTGCTGTAATGGCAACTCGTGCAGTAATCACTCATTTTGTGCATGTAGTTGGCACTGCTCACATAGGGCTTCGTACCGACCATGCCGCCGT
Source organism: Rhodoflexus caldus (assembly GCF_021206925.1). Classification (NCBI taxonomy): domain Bacteria; kingdom Pseudomonadati; phylum Bacteroidota; class Cytophagia; order Cytophagales; family Thermoflexibacteraceae; genus Rhodoflexus; species Rhodoflexus caldus. Next base: position 140,549 of record NZ_JAJPRF010000006.1, read on the forward strand.
CGGCAAACTGACTCATGCCGCGAGTATTGGTAATTTCTACCCATTCGATGGCATCTATGTAAATGCCTAAGTACCAGCGGTCTACCTCGTCGGGGTGGATACCTGCCAGCAATGCAAAATTGCCTGTAACCATCAACCGTTGGATATGGTGTGCATAGGCCTTTTGCAAGGACTGCCCGATGGCATGTTTGAGGCAGTTCATGTTGGTTCGGGCGTTCCAATACCATTGGGGCAGTGGGCGTTCGTGCCCAAAAAAGTTGAGTTCGGCATAGCGGGGCATCTGCGCCCAATACACACCGCGCATATATTCGCGCCAGCCGATAATTTGCCGCACAAAGCCTTCTATTTGCGCCAAACTGATGCGCGATTGATGATTACGCCAATGACTGACCGCTGCCTCAACAACTTCCAGCGGATGCAACAACTTTACATTCATTGCAAATGAAAGCCGCGAATGGAACAAATACGGATAACGACTTGCCATTGCGTCCTGATAGCTGCCAAATTCGGGCAAGCCGTAACGACAGAAATGAGCTAAAAGTTGCAAATTTTCTTCACGGGTGGTAAACCATTCAAAAGCCTCTATTTTAACGCTGCCAATTGTAGTAGGAGCTGCCTGTAAAACATCATGGTAAACTTCATTGACAACTTGCAACGAAGTTTCGGAAGGTTTCAGCGCAGGAGGCACAGGTGTTTTTCCGTCGTATTTTTTGCGATTCTCTGCATCGTAATTCCACTTGCCGCCTTCGGGTTCGCCCGATTCGTCAAGTAAAATTTTGTATTTCTTCCGCATGGCGCGGTAAAATGTTTCCATCAGGTAAGTTTTCTTACCTTTAAAAATTTCGGCCAGTTCCTCGCGACGCGTGAGAAAATGTTCGCTGTCGGCCATGTATGAAGGAATCGGCAACTGTCGGCAAAATTCAGCCAAATACACATCTAACCTGTACTCATCGGGTTGCTGGTATTCAAAGCGCTCTGCCCCGATGGCCTGCATAATTGTTGTAAGATTATCGGCAAAATTTTGCTTGTTATTTTTATCATTGATTGTCAAATAAATCACTCTATGACCTTTTTGCCTTAGCTCATCGGCAAACTGCCGCATGGCTGCAAAAAAGGCAGTGATTTTCTGTATGTGATGCAGCACATAATCCGTTTCTTGACGAATTTCCATGAGTACATACGTTACATCGGGCGCAACATTGGCAAACCAACTGTGTCGGGCATTGAGCTGGTCGCCAAGCAAGAGGCGTAAGGTCATGCTTTTATTTTGATTGATTACGTTATCAACACGCAAAAAACATTTATGTTTTGCAACCATTAAACCCGCAGACAAAGAGGCTGTCTTATTTGAAAAACATACCTATGAAAACCTTTTTTATCGCTTCTGCGGCCTGCTGCCTGCTCGCCATTGCTTCCTGTCAAAAAAATACGCCTTCTCCTGCCCCCAGTCCTTCTTCATCGTTGTATTTTCCGCCTGTAAGCGGCAATACATGGGAAACCGTATCGCCTGCATCTCTGCGCTGGAACGAGGGAGAACTCAATAACCTCTTCACGTTTTTGCAGCAAAAAAATACAAAAGCATTTATTGTTCTGAAAGACGGAAAGATTGTTGTGGAGCGTTATTTCGGCCGTTTTACAGCGGACAGCGTCTGGTATTGGGCATCGGCAGGCAAAACTCTGACCGCTATGTTGGTAGGTATCGCACAAAAAGAGGGGCTTTTGCGCATCAGCGACCGCACATCGCAATATTTGGGCAACGGTTGGACTTCGCTGCCTGCCGACAAGGAAAACCTCATCACCATTCGCCATCAACTCACGATGACTACCGGGCTGAATGATGCCGTGCCCGATGATGACTGCACGCTCCGCCAATGCCTGCAATATACGGCAGATGCCGGTACGCGATGGGCGTATCACAACGCCCCCTACACCCTGTTGGAGCGAGTGGTGGAAACGGCAGCCCGCACCGACTACAACACCTACTTTCAGCGAACTATTCGCAACCGCATAGGAATGGGCGGATTATGGGTCAAAACGGGTTTCAATAACGTTTACTTCAGTAATGCACGCAGCATGGCGCGTTTCGGCCTGTTGCTGCTCAATCGCGGCAAATGGGGCAGCACTCCGATTTTAGATGATGACAATTATTTTAACGACATGATTAACAGCTCCCAGCCACTCAATTTGTCCTATGGCTACTTGACTTGGCTCAATGGCAAAAGTTCGCATATGCTGCCAACCGTGCGCTTTGTATTCAACGGCGCGATGGTGCCCAACGCACCTGCCGATATGTATGCTGCTTTGGGAAAAAATGACCAGAAAATTTACGTAGTTCCTTCGCAAAATCTCGTTGTTATCCGCATGGGCGAATCGGCAGGTAACGTACAGTTAGCCGTTTCAAGTTTTGACAACGAACTCTGGGGGCAACTGAATAAGGTAATCCGATAGTTTTTGCGTATTTTTATTCGCATCATTTTTTCTTCTTATTCAGTCAATTGATACAGGCATGGCAAGTGATAATAACAACAGCGATGACAAAAAATTCTTGGAAGGCCCCCGCAGCAGGCAGGCTGAATTTATTTTTACGCTGAGAGTTTTGGCTGACTTTATTCGCGGCTTTCGCAAGTTGCACTTCATAGGCCCTTGCGTAACCGTATTTGGCTCGGCGCGATTTGATGAGCATCACCCCTACTACTTACAAGCGCGGGAAGTAGGTCGCCAATTGGCCAAAATGGGCTTTACCGTAATGACAGGCGGTGGGCCGGGCATTATGGAAGCGGCCAATCGCGGAGCCAAAGAGGCAGGAGGTTACTCTGTCGGTTGCAATATACAACTGCCACATGAACAAGCGCACAATCCCTATATGGATAGGTGGGTAACTATTGAGCATTTTTTTGTTCGGAAAGTACTGCTGCTGAAATATTCCTATGGCTTTGTCGTCATGCCGGGCGGTGCCGGCACAATGGATGAATTTTTTGAAACACTTACACTCATCCAAACCAAAAAAATCGCCAATTTTCCTATTGTACTCATTGGAGGGGCTTACTGGAAGCGATTGATTGACTTTATGCAGATGATGGTAGAACAGGGAACCATCAGCCCCGAAGATATGGACTTAATTTGTCTGACTGATTCCATAGAGGAAGCAATGGCGCACATTAAAAAATATGCCATTGACCGCTTCAACCTTACCTATCGCCGCATGAAACCCATGCCGTGGTTAGGAGAACAAATCGCCAAAGTGAGAATGAAGTTGGAGGTATAATGTAAGCAATCATAAAAAAATCCGCACCGATAGACCCCGATGCGGATTTTTTATACCCTTATGTCGCTTGCTTACAAAGCAGCTTTCAGCGCTTCATTCAGTTTTGGCACTACCTCAAAAGCATCACCGACAATGCCGTAATCGGCAGATTTGAAGAAAGGTGCTTCGGGGTCTTTATTGACCACCACAATCACTTTGGAAGAGTTTACCCCCGCCAAGTGCTGGATAGCCCCCGAAATACCGATAGCAAAATACAGGTTCGGGCTTACTTTGATGCCTGTTTGTCCTACGTGCTCGTGGTGCGGTCGCCAGTCCATGTCGCTCACAGGCTTAGAGCAGGCAGTTGCAGCGCCCAGCGTTTTGGCCAATTCTTCAATCATGCCCCAGTTTTCAGGCCCTTTCAAGCCGCGACCGGCAGAAACCACGATGTCAGCTTCGGGCAGCAAAATTTCACCGGTTTGCTTTTTCACTTCTTTCACCGTGATTTTGCTTGCGCTGATATTGGCGTTGAATGATTCTACTGCCAGCGTCTTGTTGTATTCTTTTGTGCCGGAAGCATTTTTCTTGATGCTCAACACTTTTACGTTGCTGTGCAGCGATACCTGCGTAATGGCTTTACCTGTGTAGGCAGCACGGGTTACAACAAAACCGTTGCTCAAATCGGGCAGCGCGGTAACGTTGGTTGCTACCGATGCTTTGAGTTTTACGCCAATCATCGGCACGGCCAAATCGGCATTGATAGATTTTGCAGTAACTACCACAGCGGCATTTTCCTGTTGCGCAGCAGCGGCCACAAGTTCGGCAATTTCGCTGCTTTGATTAACAGTACCGCCAAAGTGCAGCACCTTGTCTGCACCAAACTTGGCTAATTCGCCTGCATGGTCGGCTGACAAATCAGCAGCGGCAACAGCCACGGCTTTACCGCCCAGCATTTCGGCAACGGCAGCACCATAGCTCACCGCTTCCAAAGAAGATTTTTTTGCAGCACCGTTTTCGGCTTCTACATATATCAATACATTGCTCATTTTCAGACAGTTATTTAGTGGTTGAAATTACAGAACTTTTGCTTCTTCGCGCAGCAGGCGCACCAGCTCACCGATGTTGTCTTTGTCAATCATCTTCACGCTGCTGCGTTGCGGCGGCATTTCGTATTTGGTGATGTGGGTGTAGTTTTCCACTGCCACAGGTTCTACCACTTTGAGCGGCTTGGTCTTAGCCGACATAATGCCGCGCATATTAGGGATTTTCCACTCGGCAATCGGCTCTTGGCAGCCTGCCACAAAAGGTGTCGCTACTTCCACTACCTCTTTGCCTCCTTCAATTTCACGCTGCATCACGGCTACATTGCCGTTCAAATCCAGCTTCATGCAAGGCACCACGCAAGGCAGCCCCAGCATTTCGGCAACCATGCCGTGCACCTGTCCGCCGTTGAAGTCGCTGCTTTCGCGACCCATCAGAATCAGGTCGTAGTTTTCCTGCTTGGCAATGGCTGCAATTTGTGAAGCTACATAAAAGGCATCGTGTGGGTGCGCATTCACGCGGATAGCATCGTCTGCGCCGATAGCCAGTGCCTTGCGAATGGTAGGCTCTGTGTCTGCCAGACCTACGTTCAAAACAGTCAGCTTGCCTTTGGTTTCATCGCGCAACTCTACGGCACGCGCCAAAGCAAAATCATCGTAAGGTGCAATCACAAAGCTGATACCGTTCAGGTCGGGCTGTCCGTCTTTAAACGGAATCTTAGCATTGGTGTCCGGTACGTGGCTGATACAAATTAAGATTTTCATATCGTTAGGCTAAAGGGAAAGATGAATTTTCGGTGTACTTTATTTGTTTTGCGAATTAAGCCAACCTTTGGGTGAAATCAAAGGATTTGCCCAAAAATATTATGCTTGCATAACATTTTTCTAAACCACATTGTTTGATGAAACCCGAAGAAAGATTGCAGGAATTGCTGCAAATGCTTGAAAATGAGCCTGATGATGCTTTTCTGATTTATGCCGTTGCTACGGAATACCGCAAAAGCAACCCTGCCAAAGCCCTGCAAATGCTGGAACAACTTGCCGCCAACCAACCCGATTATACGGCTACTTATTACCATTTGGCAGCCATGTACCGCGAAGCCGGGCGCAACGATGAGGCAAGAGCTACTTATGAGAAAGGCATTGCCGTTTGCCAAAAAATGCAAGACCGCCACGCCCTCAACGAACTGCAACGTGCCTACAGGCAGTGGCTGGATGACTTAGAAGATTAGCCCCTGCTGCTTTTTTCGTACATTTGCTTAACTTCAAAAGCGTTGATGCAGGCTTTACTCACATAGGCTACAACCGAAACCATGAAAAAACGATTTAACATCACAGGTACTTGTCGGGCAGAAGAACATTACATGATGGACGACAGCCGCCGTTTCCAAAGTATTTTGGAAATGGTAGAATATGGCGATTATTTCGTCATCAACCGTCCGCGACAGTTCGGCAAAACGACGATGCTTTCCGCCCTGCGCAGGGAATTGGAAAAGCGCGAAGATTACCTGCCTATTTTCATGAATTTTCAGGGTCTGGGTTCATCGGTCTATGTGAGCGATATAGCTTTCGGGCAGTTTTTTTATAAGCAACTTGCCACAGCCTTGCAGCGTTCCAAAGCCTTTGAAAACAAGGAAACGCTGGCAAAGTTGCCCCCGCCCCAGTCCATGAGCGACCTTTCCGAACGCATTACCGACATTGTACATCTGACCGATAAAAAGTTGGTGCTGCTCATTGACGAAGTGGACGCAAGCAGCAATTATGAGCCTTTTCTAGTCTTATTAGGCATGTTGCGCACCAAATTTTTGAACCGCGATTTTCCCGAACACTATACCTTTTACAGCATCGTGTTGGCAGGCGTACATGACATTAAGTCGCTCAAATTCAAGCTGCGCCGCCCCGAAGAGGCACAAACTAATAGCCCTTGGAACATTGCCACGGACTTCAAGGTGGTGATGGAATTTTACCCCAACGAAATTGCCTACATGTTGCGGCAATACAGCGAAGCGGAAGGCGTGGAAATGGACTTTGAGGCAATATCGGAAAGGCTGTATTACTACACCTCGGGGTATCCGTTTTTGGTTTCCAAATTGTGCAAGACCATTGCCGAAGATATTTTGCCCAAAAAAGCCGACAAAAGCCGCTGGACGTTAGACGATTTGGAGCAAAGCGTGCAACTGCTTCTGCGGGAACGCAATACCAACTTTGACAGCCTGATTAAAAATCTGGAAAATAACGAAGCCCTCTACCGACTTGTTTATGCCATTATCTTAGAAGGGTACAAAATGCCTTATGCCCCCAACGAAAGCACCATACGTTTAGGAGAAATGTACGGTATTTTTAAGGGGAATGGCATCATCAAAATACACAACCGCATCTATGAACAGGTCATCTACAACTACATCCGCCTGCAAAAGTTCATAGAAGACAGGCAATATAATTTCAGGGATACTTACGTAGCGGCAGACGGCAGTTTGGACTTGGCAAGCGTCTTGCGCAGATTTCAATCATTCATGAAAGAGCAATACAGCAAGCGCAACCGCGACCTGATAGAGCGCGAATGGCGGCTGATTTTCTTAGCCTTTCTCAAACCGATTATCAACGGGCAGGGGCATGACTTCAAAGAAGTGGAAACTTCGGAAGAAAAGCGCTTGGATATTGTCGTTACCTACCTGCAATGGAAGTAAATTATTGAACTCAAACTCTGGCGGGGCGAAAAATCGCATGAGCGGGGCTTGAATCAATTGGTCAATTATTTAAACATTCACGGCGTTTCGCAGGGCTGGCTGCTGATTTTTGATGACCGCGAAAAACCCGATTGGCGCGAAGAATTGATACAACGCGACGGCAAAGAGATTTTCGCGGTCTGGGTGTAGCTATTTTATGATGATTTTTTTGCTTACTCTCTCCCCATTCTTATCAGCCACTACAATAAAAGCACCTCTGCCTAACTGTGATGTCGGAACAGAAAGCATCAAAGCGCCTTTGGGTAATATCCCGCGATACATTATTTGCCCCAATAAATTAATTACCGCAACTTCCGTATCCTCTTCATAAGGGCTTTCCATCAGAATATTGACCTGTTCAACTGCCGGATTCGGGTAAACCTTAAAATCCAATTTGGGTGAAGCATACAGGTTTTCTACACGTGAACCACTGCCCACGGCAGCAGGCAATTGAAAAGCTAAGGGAGGCACAGGGACACGCGCCATAGTTGAAGTACGCCAATCTAAACGGGCAACAGCATTCCCGCTATTCTCATAATATTCCATGCGGAAATCATACCATACACCGGCGGTCATTGTAAAATTAGCCGACACATCGCTGGCGCTTTTATTAACCCATCGGTCAATAATCAGCACATTATTAATCCAAAGGCGTACCCCATCGTCCGTATTGGCAATAAACGTGTAAACCCCGCTTGCTGTCGCACTAATTCTGCCTGTCCAACGCACAGAGAACTGATTGACCGGAATACCGGACATGGGGCTGCCGGAACCCCAATTGAAATTAATGTTTGCATCTGTTCGGGTCAAAGGAGTACCGGAAAGTGTCATGTTAGAGAAATATTCTCCCCGTAAACCGTTCGCAATGGTTGCAGCCTGCGTGGTTGCCTGTGCCTGATTGGAGGCAGCAGATTCGCCGTTGGCATTGACGGCTGTTACCATATAGAAATACGTCGTTGAAGCCTGTAAGCCCGTGTCGTTGAAGGCGTTAGCCGCTACGTTGCTTGACACACGATTGGCCGATGAGGGCGTAAAACCTCCCGTAGTACTGCGATACACATGGTAGCCCGTAGCTCCGCTCACGGCGTTCCAACTCAAAACAACCGTCGTTTGACCTGTGGCTGATGCCGTCAGGTTGGCAGGGGCAGCGGGTGGTTGAGGGGCTGCCTGCGTGGTTGCCTGTGCCTGATTGGAAGTCACAGATTCGCCATTGGCATTGACGGCCGTTACCACATAGAAATACGTCGTTGAAGCCTGTAAGCCCGTGTCGTTGAAGGCGTTGGCCGCTACGTTGCTTGCCACACGATTGGCCGATGAGGGCGTAAAGCCTCCCGTAGTGCTACGGTACACGTGGTAGCCCGTAGCTCCGCTCACGGCGTTCCAACTCAAAGCAACCGTCGTTTGACCTGTGGCTGATGCCGTCAGGTTGGCAGGGGCAGCGGGTGGTTGAGGGGCTGCCTGCGTGGTTGCCTGCGCCTGATTGGAGGCAGCAGATTCGCCGTTGGCATTGACAGCCGTTACCACATAAAAATACGTCGTTGAAGCCTGTAAGCCCGTGTCGTTGAAGGCGTTGGCCGCTACGTTGCTTGACACACGATTGGCCGATGAGGGCGTAAAGCCTCCCGTAGTGCTGCGGTACACGTGGTAGCCCGTAGCTCCGCTCACGGCGTTCCAACTCAAAACAACCGTCGTTTGACCTGTGGCTGATGCCGTCAGGTTGGCAGGGGCAGCGGGTGGTTGAGGGGCTGCCTGCGTGGTTGCCTGTGCCTGATTGGAAGCCACAGATTCGCCATTGGCATTGACGGCCGTTACCATATAAAAATACGTCGTTGAAGCCTGTAAGCCCGTGTCGTTGAAGGAATTGGCCGCTACGTTGCTTGCCACACGATTGGCCGATGAGGGCGTAAAGCCTCCCGTAGTGCTGCGGTACACGTGGTAGCCCGTAGCTCCGCTCACGGCGTTCCAACTCAAAGCAACCGTCGTTTGGCCTGTGGCAGATGCCGTCAGGTTCGCAGGGGCAGCAGGTGGCGGATTCGTACCCGTAATACCCAAGTACTCATTGATTATCAATCCGTTGATGTAACCCCAACGGTCTGCATTATTCCCCCAGTAGCTGAAATCTATCTCGCCGTTGGCCGTAGGCTGAACATATTCTACAGAAACCGTATTCTTGGAATTGTTCAAACACTCCAAACTCGCCTGACGACCATTGAAATCGTAAACCGTCAGCAACGGACGGTCGGTAAAACCTGTGCCCGCAAGGGTTCTGCCTCCGTGCATCGTGAACGAATACCGAAGGCTCGGATTCAATCCCGTAATCTTAAACCGCATCGTGTTTTGCGTGGCAAGCGTAATCCGCATCACCGCATCGGGCACGGGGCCGTTGGTCAGCGTGCTGTTGTTATCGCGAGTGCCCCAGTGAGACGAATTATTCGTGTTGTGATAACCAATCAGGTTGATGTTGGCCGCCGCACCGTTGGCATCACGCAAAGCAAATGTGGTTGTTCCGTTGATGGCATCCCCGTTGATAGTCGTCCAATCGGGAAGATTGGGTACCGTGGTATTGGAAAAGTTTACCTTCACCGTCCGCTGCAATTGCCAAGTAATGCCTTCGGTAGAGGTTGTGGCCGATAAAGCAACAATAGCGCTCACGTTGGGTACAGGTGCGTTATCTTGCGCCGCAATAAAAATTCTGTAAGCCGTACCAAATGTTAAACCGCTGATGGTCAAAGACTCTGTAACATTACCTGCGGTTTCCAATGAACCGCTTTGCAGCGCGCCTGTACCGCTTTGGAGCTGCGAATAGGTTGGTGTAGCAACCGTTGGAGAATAAACACCCCAAACAATGCGCCCCGGTTCATTAATCCTCATTCTCAGGCTTACGGTTGAAGTAGTAATCCCCGTGATTTCAGGGCTCAGCGTAAACTGTGGCGGCACGCCGTCGCGCTTGGAAAACTGCAACAACCAGTCATAAATATTGTCAGCACCGGTAATGTTCGGATAAACAACCGGGCGGATGTTGTCGTGTACCACACCCGTGATAGTCGTTAGTCGCACCAACGGATTGGGAGTAGGTATGCAGGCATTCATCAGCGACTGCATCTGTGTAGATTCGCTGTAAGGTACCACGTTATCGGGGTTGCCATGAAAAATCCATGTAGGGATGTGCTTTATGGTGCATGGATTATTGCCGCCGCGCGCATTAAACCCGGCGAAGTTTGTCCATCCCGAAACAGGCACAATGGCAGCCGGAAAATCAGGGTATTTGATGGCATATTCCCAAACACCGTGGCCACCAGTGGAGTAGCCGGTGAAATACATACGGTCTCTGTCGGCTTTGTAGGCGGTCAGGCTGTGCTGTACCAACAGATGCAACTGTTCAACATGCCACGATGTAACCGACTGTGTACCAACCGTATTTTTTTGTTTGGGCGAAATGACAATCATCGGGAAATCTGTGCCTTGGCTTGCCATGCGGGCAATAGAGCCTGCGCCCGTGGTTGGTGCAATCAACTGTTCCAAACCGTTGGCCTTGCCCTCGTTGCCATGTAAGGCAAAAAGTATGGGTTTAGGCGTATTGTCGTCGTCGTAGTTGCGGGGAAAATAGATATAGAACTCATAAGTATCTCCGCCGTTGAGGTTGTGCGTGATGCTGCCTGCCACCTGCGAAGCTGCCCATTTACCGTTAAAACCGGGCGGGCGGTCTGTTACGGATATGTTGAATGAACGCGTGGCTACTCCTCCTTCCGTATCGGTGGCACGGATGGTAACGTTGTAGTTGCCCGCATCGTTAAACTTCGGGCGCACTTCCAAACGTGCCGTGCGCCTGTCTGTTTGCACAATGTTCAAAAAACGAAGCGGTGTTTGCAAAGTAAAACTCACGGGTTGCGGCGCAAGGTAAGGGTCTATGACTTGCAATACCCTTTCATATATCAGCCGCTGCCCTGTTTCATTAACATGCACATTATCGCCGAAATCTACCTCAGGTTTAATGGTCAAATCGGCTGCCGCCAAATCATCAAAAATAGGGATGGCAAATGCACCATATGTACTGATAATTTGCGTTGCCTGATTTTTTAACTCTTGTCGGAGTGCAAAACCCAGATTGCGCGGCTGTGTGGTCGTTATAAAAAACAATGCACCTGCTTCCTCTGCCTGTTGTTTCAACAAGGCAAAATTCGCCATCGTTTCGGCAGTGGTGTAACCGTTTGCCAAATCGTTGGAAGGCAAGTGCACAATAATGATGTTAGGGTTCAGCGCTAATGCCGCCGTGATGTTTTTTTGAGGGTCAGGCTCAGGACGATCCTCCGGCGGAACACTGCCTGTGGGCAACACGTGATAGGTGGTGTAATTATTTACTGCAAGATTATGAAGGCTGTAAGGTTTACCCAAAGAAATGAGATATTTTCGCAGTCTTCTTACCCAAGAACTATCAGGAGGTACGCCAAATCCGGCAGCGGTGGAAGAGCCTAAAACAACAATGCGCGGATTAGCCAACACTCGCGCATCTTCGGCATCCGTGGCCGATAAACTTACATCGACAATTCCTGACTCATCAACCGTTAGATTGTTCAACGGAAGAATTTGCGGAGGCTGATTCTGCGCAATGGCAATATGGCCAAAAAACAACGCTGCCAATAGAATCAGAAATACATTTGAAAGCGCGCCCGAAGCACGCAGTAGAAAAATTTTCACCGGTCAGGCTTATCATATAAAACAAAACATCTAATTCAAAACACACATAGGGAAATTGATGTAATATATAGTTGCAATTTAGCAAAAATTTTAAAATAAACAAGCCTACGCGGGTATTTCCAATATTAACATTTTAGGCAAAACACATTCCGAATATCTCATTCTTAATCGCGCCGCCTGACCGTATTTCAAAGAAAAAACCCTCCTTTTGCCGACAAAAGAAGGGTTCTTGCACTTGACGAATAAAAACTTACACAAGTCCGCCTTTATCTTTATCCTTTTTCTTGTTGTTGCGTTTTTGGGCAAGGCGTTTGAGCAAACTTGCGGTAATATCTAAAAAGTTAGATTCGGTGATAATACCCACCAGACTGTCCTTATTAACAACAGGCAAGCAGCCCAACTGGTTGTTCCGCATCAAATCCATTGCCTCGTAAATCGTAGCCTGCGGGGTAATGGTAATCGGATTTTTTACCATCAAATCTTCCACGCGGGTATCTTTATCATCGGGATAGCGGCTTTTGCGCAAAAAATGCCGCAACAATGCCCGTGAAGAAATTAACCCGATGAGTCGCCCTTCGTCGTCTTCTACCGGCATGTAGCGAATGCGTTTCCAATCAATAATATCGGCGCTGAGCTCTACCAAATCATCTTTTTTAACTGTAAATAGGTCTGTGGTCATAAACTCCTCCACAATCATATTGGTAGGTTCATACTCCACAATATCACTTGTGCTGGCATCTTTCCACTGATGAACAGGTTCGTTATGCTCCTGATTTTTGGCCATTGCGGCAGTAATGGCTGCCGTAGCTTCTTCTTTGGTGGTTTCTTTAATCAGTTTTGCATAAGAGTTCAAAATCCAACGCGAACCGGTAATGCCTGTTTCGTTGCGTGCCTCTATAATGCCGATGTATTTCTCTATATCTTCCGAATTGATATTTGCCTTTTTGAGCCCTTCCTTGGCAAGCGGAATTAATTCTTTGCGAATCAAATCCATATCAATGATTTTTTTGCCATTGAACCAAGTAAATTTAGAGCCTAATCCTACGCGGGCAGCAGCCAGAAAGTTAGATTTGGCATCGTCAAAATCCATCAGTTTGGTAACATCGCCGTAAGCATCTTCAAAGCCGTTCATCAGGCCAATCCAGAAGGCGGCATTGGCTACCTCATCTACCACCGTAGGGCCGGAAGGGAATACGCGGTTTTCAATGCGCAGATGTGGTTTGCCGTTGGCACTGATACCGTAACAGGCTCTGTTCCAGCGGTAAACGGTAGAATTGTGAATGTTTAAAGCCCGCAAGCGCGGTGTTTGTCCGTTGCGCACACACTCCATCACATCTTCCTCTATATCGGACATGAAAATGACGCGGAAGCGCATGATATCCTCTTTGTACATATCCAGCAGAGAACCCTGCAACCACTGGCTGCCAAAAGTTACGCGCGGGCTGCGTTCGCGCAGGTGTTCGGAAGCAATGCGTGTATCAATGGATTGCCGGAACAAGGCAATGCGGGTTTCCGCCCACAAACGTTTGCCAAACAGCATCGGGGAGTTGGTGGCTATGGCCAGCACCGGCGCTGCAATGGCTTGTGCTATGTTGTATTTTCTGACAAACTCGTCGGGCTTAATCTGCAAATGCACCTGAAAACTCGTGTTACAAGCCTCTATCAGGGCAGAGTCCACCAATACATTCAATTCGTCCAGCCCTTCAATGCGCACCTCGTAGCGATTGCCGCGCATCATATTGATGGCCTCCATCAGCGAATAGTACCTGTCTACGGGCGTAAGATTGTCTAAATTAATGTCAAATTTTCGTATGGTTGGTAAAATACCTGTCAGGATAGCCTGTGTATCTTGCTCAAACGTAACTTCGCGCAGCGTGTGCAACATATCGTTGAGGTTGCTTTCCAACTCCGAAAAGCAGTTGCCTTCAAACGTGAGCGGCGGCACATTTGCCTCTATGTTAAACTTGGCCAGTTCTGTTACAAAGTTGGGATGTTTCAATCGTTCCAGCAGTTGCATATTCACCGGTGCGGGTTTTCCGTGCCTGTCCACCAAGCACATCTCCTGCTCGGCGCCAATGCGTATGATATCGGTTTCAAACCATCCCTCGCGAAGCATGATGTCCAATGCTTCCACATCTTTCAGTAAATAGCGCGTAAACCGATTCAGGTCGGTATGTGTTTTAGCTAATCGCACCCTCAGGTCGCCCATAAATTGTCGGTATTATGTTGAATTGTGTGTTACTAAAATAATTGAATTCGGAATAAAAACAAGCCTTTCATTTTTTTGGCAACAATAAGCCAAGCGATTGCAGCCATGCTTCACACAGTTGCGGCCATGCTGCTACGGGCGAATCCATACGGGTAGCCATGCCATACCCGTGCCCGCCTTTGGCAAACAGGTGTATTTCTGCACTCACGTTTTTAGCTTTCAAAGCCGTGTAGAAAGCCACGCTGTTTCGCACATCTACGGGGTCGTCGGTCGTGTGTACGATAAAAGCAGGCGGTGTTTGCTCGCTGACTAACAGTTCGTTGGAAAAACTATCAACCATTTGGCTGTCAGGATTTTTTCCAAGCAGAGCCTCGCGCGAACCGGTGTGCCCGAATTCATCGCGCATACTGATAACCGGATAAATCAGTATCGCAAAATCGGGACGGAGGCTGCCATTCGCATCGCCGGTCTGAAATTTCACGGCGGCAGAAGAGGCCAGATGCCCGCCGGCAGAGAACCCCATCACCCCTACCTTTTCAGGATTAATTCGCCATTCGGCTGCGCGCTGCCTTACCAATCGGATGGCTTGCTGCAAGTCGGTGAGCGGAACAATAGCGGGTTGCTCCATTGCCCGTGCATTGGGCAGGCGGTAGTGCAGCACCGCCGCAGCAATACCCAAATTGTTGAGCCACAGCGCAATATCGGTTCCTTCGTGTTTATTGGCCAAAATGTAGTAGCCCCCGCCCGGGCAAATAATCACCATTGTGCCATTGCGTTTTTCGGGTGGTGGTAAAAACAACTTTATGTAGGGAACGGTTACACCGCTGAGGATGTCTATGCCGCCCGGACGATGTTCAACCTTTTCAACAATGCCGTGCCCCGATTTGGCGTAAGGTACGGCACCCACATACAAAGGGATTGAATCGGTTTGCCGTGCATGTGCGTGTTTCATTCCTATGCATATAAAGATGACAAGCAGCCAACAATTTCTCATGATTATACGAATAAAGTATCGGGTGAATATCCGTAATTTTCCTAACAATTTACCAATATGCCAACCAGACACATGCGCCTGTTTGTAGTAGTCGTATTATTGATTCTGTGCAAAAACGCATGGGCGCAATCGTCCTATCAGGATGTTATTTATCTGAAAAACGGCGGCACGGTCAGAGGGGAGTTAATTCGCATTGACAACGGTATTTTGCTCATCAGAACCCACGGAGAAAGCCGTGTGGAATTACCCATGAGCGATGTGGAGCGCATCGCCAAAGAACCTCGCAATACTTTGGAAACCGATTCCATTAAACCAAGGTTTTTTAAATCGGAAGGCATCACTGTTTTTCAGGAAATCGGCTATGGTTACAGCACGGGGATGCTGCGCACCTCGCGTGGCTCTTTCAACTATCGCTCGCAAAGCTATACTTTTATGGGCGGCGTAGGCGTGTATATTGCTGATTATGTGATACTTGCTGCCGGAACAGGCTACGGACAGCTATCCCCCGACCGAAAAATAGTGCCGCTTTTCGGCGAAATTCGCACCCATCTGATGCGCAGGCAGTTTTCGCCCTATCTGCTGCTACGCGGCGGCTACTCCATCGGTTGGCGCGACAACCTGCCCGGCAATGACTGGGGAGGCGCATTGTTTGAAGCTGCCGCAGGTATCAAAACCTATCTTACCCCGCAATATGCCATCTATGCGCATGGCGGCTATCATCAACAACAACAGCGAATTGAGCTCATCAATCTGGCCACAAGAAACGTATTCTCCGAAAAAGCCAATTATCAGTTTTGGGGGATTCGGATAGGCGTACTATTTTAGAAATGGTTTAAATCCAATAATTTGCACCTTGAATTAAAAATTCCGTAACCAAATTGCAAAGTCTTATGAAAAAATGGAGAAACTTAACATTGATGGTGATAGCAACCATCTGCTGTTACGTATTTGCCGGTGCATATGCCAATGACAAACACGCCGACTCGGTAATTGGCGTTTGGAAAACCGGCTCGGGCAAAGGCATGGTACGCATCTACAAAGAAGGCGACAAGTACTACGGCAAAATTGTGTGGCTGAAAGAACCCAACGATGAGAACGGCAAACCCAAAGTAGATAAAAACAACGGCGATGAGTCGTTGAGAAACCGCCCGTTGTTGGGGCTGGTAAACCTGCGCGATTTTGTTTACAAAGGCAACAAAGTGTGGGAGGACGGCCGAATCTACGACCCCGAAAACGGCAATGATTACAGTTGTGAAATGAAACTCACCGATGAAAACACCCTTGAAGTACGTGGTTTTATCGGGGTGTCGCTGTTCGGCAGAACAGATGTATGGAAACGTCAGGTGAAGAAAAACTAATTGTATGCAATTCAGAATCAGCTTGTTGGCAACACAGGCAGCACGTGCTGTTATGCTGCTTGTGTGCTTTTTATTTACCGTCCGCCTGTCAATGGCACAAACCGACACAACCAAAGTTGAGGACAATTTTGACGAATACGGCGAATATGGCGACGATGAAAGCGTAAAGCGCTATTGTACACAAAAAGTACAATTCCTCAGCCCGACCAAACTCATCAGCATAGGCTATGAGTTGCAGTTGCCGCAAACCATTGAAACTACTTTCAAACCTTTTCTGGCAGGTATCCCCGGCACGGTACCTTCGGAGGGCAACCGCAGTGCTTCGTTTCTTTCGCACGGCTTGCGCTTGGGCGCAAACTTTCCCGTAATTTCACGCAGCAGCATTATTGTCAATCTGGGTGTAAACTACTACGAAAGCCGTATGCAGTTTGAAAATGAAGCGACCGTAAACAATGCCATGCACCGTGCTTTGCAGGAAAAAGGTTTGCGCACAACCGGACTGATGGCAACGGTTTTCAAGCCGCTCAACGAAAAAAACTTTGTCATAGTAGCAGCCAATGCCGACCTGAACGGCAACTATAACTTCTCTGACCTGCAACCACTGAATACTACCCGCTACAGCGTATTGGGTATTTACGGTTGGAAAAAGTCTGATAAACTCATGTGGGGCTTAGGCTGGGCGCGCACCTATCGCTTGGGCGAAGTAAACAACACCGTTCCCCTGCTGATGTACAACCGCACTTTCAACGACCGCTGGGGCATAGAAGCATTGCTGCCTGCCCGACTGAACGTGCGCAGAAACTTTTCACCAACCTCGCTGTTGCTGTTGGGCTATGAGTTGGAAGGTAACTCCTACCATATCCGCAGCCGTGCGAGCGACCCCTTCAGCCAGCGCATCAACGGTGCAGAAATACGCCGCTCCGAGTTGAAGGTTCGCCTGACTTACGAGCAGCAAATCTCCGGATTCATCTGGCTCTCGGCACAAGCAGGCTTGCGCATGAATGCAAATTTCAACGTATCGGCAACGGAAAATGCTCCGCGCCGCGAGTATATTGTAGAAAATACACTCACCAATCCGTTGTTTTTTGCGTTCAGTATCAATCTGGTAAGCCCATGATGACAAGCATACCGGCTACTGTTTTTCAAGCCCGATTTTCAGGATAACGGGGCAGCCGCTCAAAGCATTGCGCACCCCACGTGGTTGAGATGCTTGACAAAGGAATTGAAACGCTATCCGCAAATAAAAAATCCACTTTCACAAAAAGTGGATTTTTTTTATCGGCTCAGAAAATCATGTTATTTTCGGCTACTCAAACTATCAAAAACTCACATATGTGCGGAATCGTTGCATACATCGGGCCACGTCAGGCCTACCCTGTTTTACTGAAAGGTTTAAAGCGTTTAGAATATCGCGGTTATGACAGCGCAGGCATTGCACTCATAAATGATGATAATCAACTCAAAGTTTACAAGCGCAAAGGCAAAGTGGCGGAGTTGGAAGAAAGCCTGACCGGCATACCATTAGCCGCCAACATCGGTATCGGACATACACGCTGGGCTACTCACGGCGAGCCGAGCGACCGTAACGCTCACCCGCATATTTCGCAAAGCGGCAAAATTGCCATGATTCACAACGGCATTATTGAAAATTACGCCCAAATCAAGCAGGAGTTGCTCAACAAAGGCTATCGCTTCCACAGCGACACCGACACCGAAGTTCTGCTCAACTTTATTGATGATATCCGCGAACAAAATCACTGCCCGCTGGAAGAAGCCGTGCGCATTGCGCTCAAACGCGTTGTAGGGGCTTATGTAATCGTGCTGCTGGATATAGAAAACCCCGATACGCTGATTGCCGCACGTAAAGGCAGCCCGTTGGTTATCGGCATTGGCAAAGGCGAACACTTTTTGGCCTCCGATGCTTCCCCTATTCTGGAATACAGCAAAGAGGTGGTCTATGTAAACGACTATCAAGTAGCCATCATCAAATCCGATGAGTTGATTCTCAAAAACTTAGGTAATGAACGTCAGACACCTTTCATCACCAAGTTGGACATGGATTTGGCAGCCATTGAAAAAGGCGGCTACGACCATTTCATGATTAAGGAAATTTTTGAGCAACCCACCACCGTTTTTGACTGTCTGCGCGGTCGCTTAGATGCCGGTCTGGGGCTCATTACCCTAAGCGGGATTGAGCAAAACCTCGAAACACTCACACAGGCACGTCGGATTATCATTGTTGCTTGCGGCACCAGTTGGCACGCCGGTTTAGTGGGTGAATACCTGATTGAAGAGCTCTGCCGAATCCCCGTAGAAGTAGAATACGCCTCTGAGTTTCGCTACCGCAATCCGGTAGTGGGTGAAGGTGATGTGATTCTGGCAGTCAGCCAAAGCGGAGAAACCGCCGACACACTGGTTGCAATAGAAAAAGCCAAAGAAAACGGCGCTTTTATCTACGGCATCGTAAACGTTGTGGGTAGCTCCATTGCAAGGGTCTCACATACAGGCACTTACACCCATGCAGGCCCCGAAATAGGCGTAGCTTCCACCAAAGCATTCACCGCCCAACTGACCGTCATTACCCTTTTTGCACTGCGGTTGGCACTTGCCAAAGGCACTATCAGCCGTGAGCGCTTTCTTTCGCTTTGCAACGAACTTTCGGTCATTCCCGACAAAATTGCACA
The DNA here is from genome assembly GCF_021206925.1 of Rhodoflexus caldus. Classification (NCBI taxonomy): domain Bacteria; kingdom Pseudomonadati; phylum Bacteroidota; class Cytophagia; order Cytophagales; family Thermoflexibacteraceae; genus Rhodoflexus; species Rhodoflexus caldus. The sequence goes on from NZ_JAJPRF010000006.1 coordinate 159,499, forward strand.
GATTCTGGACAATGCGGCTGCCGTTGAAGCAATTGCGCAGCGCTACAAAGACGCGCGCGACTTTCTGTATCTGGGGCGCGGCAATAACTTCCCCATCGCGCTCGAAGGTGCACTTAAACTCAAAGAAATCAGCTACATACACGCCGAAGGCTATCCGGCGGGAGAAATGAAACATGGCCCCATTGCCTTGGTGGACGATGCCCTGCCCGTTGTTTTTGTGGCCACCAAAGATGCGGTACATGAAAAAGTAGTCAGCAATATGCAGGAAATCAAAGCCCGCAGAGGCAGAGTAATCGCCATATTGACCGAAGGCGACGACTTTACGGCTCAACTTTGCGAAGCACACATTGCCATACCTGAAACAGACGAACTGCTCACTCCGCTACTCTCCGTTATTCCGATGCAACTGCTGGCCTATTACATCGGCGTAGCCAAAGATTTGGACGTAGACAAGCCCCGCAACCTCGCCAAATCGGTAACGGTGGAATAAGTTTTATGGTTTCCTTGCTACCACAAAGCGGTCTTTGCCGTGCAAATCCTGTTGCACGGCAACGTCTGCAAACCCCTTGGCGCGAAAAACTGCCGCCGTTGTTTCACCCAGTGCTTCATTAATTTCTACACCCAGCCACCCGCTGCTTTTCAGGCATTGCCAAGCGGTTCGGGCAATGGCCTCATAGAATATAAGCGGTTCATCGTCCGCCACAAAAAGTGCATACGGCGGTTCAAAATCCAACACGCGGGCGTGCATCTGCGCCTGCTCGCTTTGCCGCACATACGGCGGATTGCTCACTAACACATCGCAAAGAGGCAACAACTCCGCAAGGGTATCGGATAGCACATCCGCCTCTCGGATAACCGTTTTCACGCCTAATCGGCGTGCGTTCAAATGCGCATAATACAAGGCCTGCGGGCTGTTGTCAATCGCATAAACCTCTGCCTGCGGATAGCGCAAGGCAAGGCTGTGCGCAATGCAACCCGTTCCGGTGCATAAATCTGCAATGACAGGTTGCCGGACGGCAAGACTGCCTAAAAAATCATCGGCCATTTGTACCAATTGCTCTGTTTCCGAGCGGGGAATTAGTACGCCCTCCCCTACGGCAAACCGCTGCCCTGCAAACCAACCATAACCCAACACATACTGCACGGGCATGTGTTGCCGTAATAAAGGAAGCGCCTCACTCCATTTGTCAAAACCCTGTAAATCAGGCGCTTTGCCTGCAATCACATCAACAGGTCGCAGCCCGAAAAAATCTTCCATGAGCCAATTGGCGATGCTGTCAGCTTCTTGCGGTTCGTAGATGTCGCGCAGTTCCTGCCTAAGATGCTGTAAAATACTCTTCGCGTTTGTCAAACTTTTATACTGTTAAAACCGTTTTTATTGTAATTTCACACGCCTGTATCAACCTTAAACTACCTTCGGTATGCGTCAAAAACATTTACATGAATCATCTGGCTTCAAAAATACTCTTTCTGTTTTTCTTCTTGTGGTATGCAGGCAGCGCGCTGGCCTCTGATACCCTGAAAATTACCAAACTTTTTCAGCCCAAAGAAAAAGACGGGTTGCTAATTCTGCCACTGCTTTACTCCACCCCCGACACGCGGTTGGCCTATGGCGCTGTGGGCTTCTATTATTTCCGCATTGGCGATGACGAAGACAAAAACCGCCTGTCCTACGTGAAACTGCTTACCGACTACACCCAAAACAGGCAGTTAGACATCTGGTCGTCATGGAATATTTTTTTAAAAGATGAGGCATGGCTGCTGCGTGGCGAAGCCCGTTACCGCAACTTCCCTGACCGATTCTACGGCATTGGCAATCAGAGCCCTGCCGGCAATCCCGAATTGTACAGCTACGATATTCTCAATGCCCGCCTGACTGCCATGCGCCAATTTTGGGATAAAATATATGCAGGCATTGACTATCAAATCGCCAACTTGCACAATTTCAGAGTAGAAGCAGCAGGAATTTTGCGCAGTCAAAATATTACAGGCAGCAGCGGAGGCGTTAACGGAGGTGCAGGACTGATTTTTCTGATAGATTCACGCGATAACGTTGTGAATGCCTCGCGAGGTACTTTTTTGGATGTGGGTATCTATGCCTACGGCAAAGCACTTGCCGGAGATTTCTCTTACCGCAATTTGACGGTTAATTTTTCCCGCTACCACCGTATCGGTAAAAAAGATGTGATTGCCTATCAGATATTGGCTAATTTCAATTTCGGGAATCCGCCTTTCCTGATGCTGGCCGCGGCAGGCAATGACGACATCCTGCGCGGATATGCTCGCAACCGCTTTCGCGACCTGAATTTTGCAGGCACACAGGTAGAGTATCGTCGCCATTTGTTTTGGCGCATAGGGGCTGTGGCTTTTGCAGGCATCGGCGATGTTTTCAAAACACCCTCCGATGTGAATTTGCAAACACTCAAATACAGCTACGGCGGCGGGCTGCGCTTAGCCCTCAACCGAAAAGAGCAACTCAACCTGCGCTTGGATTACGGATTCGGCCGACACAATCAAGGCTTGTATTTTTCCATTGCCGAAGCGTTTTAGGGCTTGTAAAACTGCAATCATACTAAAAATAATACTATTTTAGCCCCAACTGCAATCCGACGATGTTTAGGTTGTATAAACATTCAAGCAATAGTTTAAATGTTTAAAACCGCAAAAAAATTCGCAATTCAGGCCTATTTATTGCATCTTTGCAGGCAATAACAGGCCGCCCCTACCCCGCGCCTTTACCGAAAAATCTTGTAAAAATCCTAAAACAAATCCGCTTAGACAATTTGTTTCAGGATGTAAGATTGATGTTTGATTTATCTTATCTATTGCACATACAATGACAAACACTGATTCCGCAACTTTTACAGAACCATTGCTGGTTGAAAACCCCAATCGTTTTGTATTGCTGCCCATCGAGTACGACGATATCTGGCAGATGTACAAAAAACATGAGGCAAGTTTTTGGACTGCCGAAGAAATAGACCTCTCACAAGACCTGAAAGATTGGGAAAACCTCAACGATGGCGAGCGTCATTTCATCTCGCACGTATTGGCGTTTTTTGCTGCCAGCGACGGCATTGTGAATGAAAACTTGGCTGCCAATTTTCTGCACGAAGTACAGTACTCCGAGGCAAAATGTTTCTACGGCTTCCAGATTATGATGGAAAACATCCACTCGGAAACTTACTCGCTGCTGATTGACACCTACATTAAAGACCCTGCGGAAAAGCACCGCCTGTTCAACGCCATTGAAACCGTCCCCTGCGTGCAGAAAAAAGCCGAATGGGCGCTGCGCTGGATTAAAAGCCCCAACTTTGCCGAGCGCTTAGTGGCCTTTGCAGCCGTTGAGGGTATTTTCTTCTCGGGCAGTTTCTGCTCTATTTTCTGGCTGAAAAAGCGCGGCCTCATGCCGGGGCTCAGTTTCTCTAATGAGCTGATTTCCAGAGACGAAGGCTTGCACTGCGACTTTGCTTGCCTGCTCTACACCCGCCATTTGAAAAATCGCCTGCCGGAGGAACGAGTGCTCGAAATTATTACTGATGCCGTAGAAATTGAACAAGAGTTTATCACAGATGCTCTGCCCGTGGACTTAATAGGCATGAATTCGCGGCTGATGAGCCAATACATTGAGTTTGTGGCCGACCGCCTGCTGGTGGAGTTGGGCTACAAAAAGTACTACGGCTCGTCTAATCCATTTGATTTTATGGAAATGATTTCGCTGCAAGGAAAAACCAACTTCTTCGAAAAACGCGTAGGCGAATATCAAAAAGCCGGCGTGATGAGCGAAAAATCAGCACAGAAATTCAGCTTAGACGAAGATTTTTAATAGCGTAACGTTTAAATAACCTCACAGGCCACCCGATGGGTGGCCTCGTTTTTTTAGAACCAATCAAGCCAAATTAAAGCATCTTCCATAATACAAGCCGATAGTTGCCACTAACCTACGGCTTTATACAAAAACGCAAGCAGTTTGCGAAAAGTTTTTTGGGTAAGCTACTGAAAAACAGGCGTTTAAATCTAATTGTAAATCCGATATCCCAAATCCGAATTCCCCAACGCCTGCTTGGCTTATCTGAAATTGTAGCTTTTTTGCCAAAGTATCTTTTTCTTAGCCCCGTATTGCCCGATGACTACTCGCGCCGCCTTAAATTCTGGTAATACCAAGTCGTGTTTGGCTGTTCGGTTTTGCAACTGCTCGGCAGGGAATCGGAAATTCAAATTTTCATAGCCTGTCTTTCGCTTATCTATGGGCAAGTCATTTTTGTTTTTGGGATACACATGGACAAAAAATTCGGGCTTAATGTCTGCCTCATCTGCATCGGTGCGGTAAAAAATCAACCTGTCATCTTTTAAGAAGACCTTAAAAAAGTCATCCACAATCATCAGTGCGCCTTTCAAATCGCCGCTGCGGTACTGATTGGCTGCATGGATGCCCAACACAACGCCCTTTGCCGGTTTTTCGCTGCTTCGCCAGTTAAAATCGTCCAAATATTTGTTTTCCTGCTTAATCTCGTGCGGCGGGATAAACTTTCCTTCGGGCTGTTTAATAAACAAAATATCCTGTAACTGCGCCGAATCGTTGAAAGTGATAATCATGTCGCTGCATTTGACGTAGTTCAGCCCCATAAACAAGGTATCCTGTTCCAGCACGTGGAAAATACTTTCACCGTTGCCGCTCACAAAAACCTTGCGCAGTTCACCTTTGTAAAATTTTGCGTCAATATTTTTGCCTTTGGTCTGATTGAAATTGAGCAGCGTGTCCTGCGAAATCACAAAAGCCTTTTCCTGCAAACTCATGGAGTCTATCTGACTATTCTTCATGCGGACGCTGATATCTTTGGCTACTAACTGCGAACCTTTCGCCCAAATGACGGGGTCGTAGTAGAAAAAAATGGTAGAATCGTTCAGATGATAACCCAGCGAGTCGCATTTTGACTGAAAATCGGAACGATAGATGCGCACATTGCGGTAAGCAGTCAGTTTTTTAATGGCAGGCAATGAGTCGGCCAATGGTGCTTCCTTGTAAGAAATCAGCGTATCGGCGGCCAGAAAGAGTGTATCCTTGCTGTTTTTTTGCGGGCTTATCAGAACGGCATTGCCATATACTTGACTTGTTTCCAGCACGCCATCGTAGCGCGTAAAGTCGCCAAGGATAATAAAGTTGTCTTTTTTGTTGTAAAACTCTACATTGCCTTTGGCAAATCCCCGTTCCATTACGCGGTCATAATCCAACACATCCCCGCTGATGGTATATTCGTCCGTATCAATTTTGGTGCGCCCTTTAAAGTTGGATTTGCCAAGCACGGTATTGTATTCGCCTTTATCGGTGATAATATCGCCGTTGCGGGTTTTAATGCGCGTCCGTGAATTGAAATAGACTATTTTCGAGCGGGCATTGTAGGTGAGAGTATCGCCTGAAAGCTCGGTTTCGGGGCTTTGGTAGTGTACGTTTCCGCGAAAATTGGCAACCTTGGTAATGGTGTTGTAGTAACCGACGCGGCTGGTCAAGCGCGAGCTGTCGTCCTGAACCGTGCCGCCACCGCTGTAATTAGCTATTTTGGTGGCGAGGTTGTAGTCCAAGCGATTCGTCGTAACGGTTTTGTCCTTATCGCGCAGCACAACATTACCGCGCAGACGTGCTATGCGGGTATTGCCATCGTAAAAAAGCGAATCGCCGACAGCCGTGGTACTGTCCGCATCAATCAGGTAGATGCGCCCAAAGGCATGTACCACATTCCGACCTATGTATTGGATGGCGCTGTCGCAAAACATCATAGCACCCCCTTGCCGGAACCCGATTTGTGCTTTTGTAAGCGAATCCATCAGTACTTTTCGCACATTTTCGCCTTTTACAACGTCTCCTATGAGCACTCCTGCACCGGGCAACAATTCTATTGGGGGCTCTTTTTTGGCAGGTTGTTGTTGTTTGGCACCTGCGCTGCTGACGCCTGATGCGGGATTTTGTGCGTGCAAGCCGCCTGTATATGCCAAAAAGAATAACAGCAAACCCCAAATAATTGCCCTGCGGCCTCCGATTGCCGATTTTTGTAATGGTATCATAGCTGCAAAACTATGGAAAAAGCCCTGCCATGCGTTTGCAAGCGGGCTTAAATAGTGTTAAGAGATGTGGAGTTCTCGCTTTTAACCCATCCATCGGCGTTCATTTGTGCTACTTGCCAAAATCTGCTTATTTACACAAAAGCGCAAGAGATTTGCGAAAACACTTGCGTAAATTATTGAAAAACAAGGACTTAAGCCTAACAGGTCTTTCAAGACCCATCAGGTTTATCCATATTATAGGGCTTTTATTCACTTGGTTGATAAAATAAACCCGACCGATTGTTGCATACGGTCGGGTTTGTTTTATTGATTATTCATCATCTGCTTCTCCGTTGGCACTGACCGTATCGGGTACGGGCATTCCTTTTGCCATAGCCCTTATTTTAGCTTCAATCTCATCGGATAATTCGGGATTATCGGCCAACAGGTTTTTCACTGCATCGCGCCCTTGACCGAGCTTGTTGCCGTTGTAGGAGAACCACGAGCCCGATTTTTTGATAATTTCCATTTCAGAGGCTAAATCAATGATTTCCCCTACTTTTGAGATGCCCTCGCCATACATAATATCAAACTCGGCCTGACGGAAAGGCGGAGAAACCTTATTTTTCACCACTTTTACACGGGTGCGGTTGCCCACCACGTTATCTGCACCTTCTTTGATGGCACCAATGCGGCGAATATCTAAACGAACGGATGCGTAGTATTTCAGCGCATTGCCGCCGGTGGTGGTTTCGGGGCTGCCAAACATCACCCCGATTTTATCGCGAAGCTGGTTGATGAAGATACAACAGCAGTTGGTTTTGCTGATGGTGCCGGTTAGTTTTCTGAGCGCTTGGCTCATCAAGCGAGCCTGCAAGCCCATTTTGCTGTCGCCCATGTCGCCTTCTAATTCTGCTTTGGGGACGAGTGCAGCTACGGAGTCAATAACTATGATGTCTATTGCGCCGGAGCGGATGAGTTGTTCGGCAATTTCAAGAGCCTGCTCACCGTTATCGGGCTGTGAAACTAACAGGTTATCTAAATCAACACCAAGTTTTTCGGCATATACCTTGTCAAACGCGTGCTCTGCATCTATGAACGCCGCCAAACCGCCTGCTTTTTGTGCTTCGGCAATGCAGTGGAGGGTCAGTGTTGTTTTACCTGATGATTCGGGGCCATAAATTTCTACTACACGGCCGCGAGGCAGGCCGCCAATGCCTAATGCAATATCTAAGCCCAACGAACCGGTTGAAATGGCAGGAATGTCTTCTACCTTATCGCCATTCAAACGCATGACCGTGCCTTTGCCATACGCCTTGTCTAACTTGGCGATGGTGAGTTCCAGCATTTTAAGCTTTTCCTGTTTTTCTTTGTCTTCTGCCATGACTGATTGTTATTTCAAAGCGTGAATTTAGCACTTCTGCAAGCAATTTGCAAGCAAAAATCAATAAATAATTACAAGCGCACAATATTAATTGATTTCCGATTCTAATCTTGCGATGCGGAATCGGGCTTTGGCATAATAACTGCCAAACGGATATTTATTAATGTACGCTTTGTAGGCTTCCAGAGTATCCTCGGCGCTCGCTTTTTCCCATTCCAAAGTTTCCTGCACTTTTTCTTTTTCCTGCAATTCGCTGATGCGCTCTTTTGCCTGACTTTCGTATTTAAGCAGCGTTGAGCGGTTCAGATAGTCCTGATATGCCTGAGAAGTATTGGCCGACAGGGCTTGTTGCCAAAAGTCTTCCTCGAACATCTCGGCAGTGTTTGGGTAGGTTTCTGTTACAGACGCTGCAACTGCGGGTGCAACTGCGGGTGCTTCATAGGCACTCGTATTGGCGGCAGATGTTTCTTCGTGAACGCCGTTATTGTAAACAGATGCAGGCGTTTCTTCGGCAGGCGGGGTGTAGGTCGCCGTCGTTTCCTCTTCCACGGGAGCGGCGGCATTCCTGATGCGGCTGATGCGGTAATAAGCATCTGCAATATGTTCAGAGTCGGAGGTTCGGGAAATGTATTCCATGTAACCCTCTATCGTGTCTTTGCTGAGTGCCTCATTCCAGAGAGTTTCTTCATCTTTGGGGAGTTCGGCTGAAGGTTGCGGCGCGATTTCCTGCATTTGAGGCTGCGCAACCTCTATTATCGGCTCAAACAAAGACTGTTCTGCCGGCTGCTCCTCTTGCTGAATGGCAGGGCTTATCTCGGTTGCCGCAGGTGCTTGCCATTGCACGGAAGGCGATGTTTCAACGGGCTTTGCGGGGGTGTAAATAGGTTCTTGGTGCAGGCTCAACCAATAGTCGGCTTGGTCAATGTATGCCCCGTTGGGAAACAGGCTGCGGTAAAGTTCAACCGCTGCGCGTTGATTGCTTTGCAGGGCAGCATCCCAAACGAGTGTATCGTAGTGCTGTTGCATTTTCGCGGTCGTCTCCTGCTCTATTCGCGCCGTAAGTTCTTTTTGCAACTGGGCAACACGTTCGGCAACGGCTGCATCCGCCTTTTGCTGCATTTCTTCCGCTATGCGGGCGCGGACATCGGTTTCAGCTTTTTGTTGCAGATATACCAACACATCTACGTAGCGCTGGCACTCTTGTGCACGGCGTTCGGTTTTTGTGTCGGTATGAATGGTCATGGCTTCGCGATAGGCTTCCAGTGCTTCTACAAATTCATAGCGGAAATAATGACTGTCTGCCTTATCAATCAACTCGTGATAGCGCTGCTCGGAGGAGCTGATTTGCAGCCGTTCGGCGTAGAAAGCATCGCCGGGGTGGTCGCTTACCAAGCGCGCATAGGCGGCTTTTGCTTGGTCGTATTGTTGCAGTTCAAAATAATGATTGGCTAAATCTGCCGTGCAGCGTTCTATTTTTTCCAGCAAAAACGGCACGGGAATCAACTCAAAAGCGGCCTCATAGGCACGGCGCGCGGCGATATACTGCTTTTGGGCATAAAACTGTTCTGCCTCCTGAAAGCGGTTGATAAATCGGATATGGGTGGCCGTGTCGTCGTCGTTGGCATAAAGCCCTTGTGCCTGTGAGAAATAGGTGAGAGCAAGGCCAAAATCATGTGCATCAAAAGCCTGCCGAGCTTCGGCAAACAGGCGCTGAAACTCTTTGTAGCGCTGGTTAGGGGCTATGGCTATGCCAAGCGTTTGCTTTTTGGCGGCCATCAGCGGCTCGGGCTGGCGGTTGCGTTGTGCAATTTCGCTGAGTTCCTGACAAATATCTTCCAAGGTAAGCCACTCTTGCGGTTTCATTATGCCTTCCCGCAAAATGCGGCTGATTTGCTGCCCCAGTGTTTCGCGTCCTTCTTGCCACGGTTGAGCAATGAGGAACGATTTTTTCAGTTTGGCCGCGTGCCGGTGCAGTTCCTCGCGTACCGCCTGCATCATATCGGGAGCATCGCCCGAGAAATGGCAATCCAGCACAAAAACCTTGTGTGCGCCCTCCGGCTCGCGGACGATATCGGCCAATTCCTGTATGGAAATACCATTTACGTGGATTTGCGCCTGCGTAGAATACGGCAAGGTGATATAAATTTGACCGCGGCGCAAAATGGCTGTGCCTGCAATATAAATCAACAGCAAGTCGCCGGCCTGTTCGGCAGCCAAAGCGATTTGCTCTTTAATTCTGATAACATCCGGCTCATTGTTCAGCCAAACGATATCTTCGGCATGTAAACTGCTAATTAAGTGCTGCCCAATCGCCTGCTGCATCAAGCCTGCCGCAGGCTCGGCCATTGTGTGTACCGTAATATCGCTGTCTTTTGTATAACGATTAGTGCTGAGAAGTACTGCTTTGCCGTTTTGTAAGGTTCCGGATTCCATCATATTGCAACTGATTAAAGCAATGGTTTTCGCAAAAATTTTGCCTTGCCGACCAAAATTAAGCATTTTAGCAGCATGAATGGCAAATATTTACTGACAAAAATCGGGCGAAGCATACGTGTTCTGGCGAGAAACTTCATTCGGGATGACTGTTTTACACATAGTGCGGCGCTTGCTTACTATACTACTTTTTCATTAGCCCCCATTCTGTTCATTATCGTATCGGTCAGCGGATTCTTTTTTGGGCAGGAAGCCGCGCAGGGCGAGATTTACCGCAAAACTGCCGACCTGATTGGCGAAGAAGCCGCGCGACTGATTGAATCCATTATTCGCTTTGCCTATTTGGAAGGAAATAACCCTTGGGCGCTTACCGCCGGTATAGCTACGGTCATCATTGGTGCCACATCGGTATTTTCGGCCATCCACAATTCGCTCAACAGAATATGGGGTATCAAAACACGCGAACAACTCACCTTCTGGCAACTGCTGCACAAGCGATTTATGGGACTGCTCATTACGTTTGTGATAGGGCTGCTCATTATTGTACTGATAATTGCAGAACAAACGCTTACGATTATTTACAGTCATATAGAAAAAATACTGCCCGAACAATTGCAGTTTATCGGCATTTTAACCGACCGAGGTTTAATATTCAGCATTTTGCTGCTACTGTTTTGGCTTATTTATCAATGGTTGTCCGATGTAAAAATGCGTTGGTCGCATACTTTCTACGGCGCTGTGTTTACCACAATTTTTTTTGGTGTCGGGCGTTGGTTAATTGGCATGTACATTGGTTACAGCAGCATTAATCTGATTTACGGAGCTACGGCTTCTTTGGCAGTATTGTTGGTATGGATTTACTACTCTGCCATTATTTTTCTGATGGGGGCGGAATTTATCAAATCGGTCAGCGATTTTTCAACACGTAACCGACATAAGGCATCTATTTCTAATCCAACTCATTCAATCACATGAAAACCATTTTGCACACCGCAGCAACTGCTTTTATTCTGATGTTCAGCAGTTTTACTCCTTCCGGCAACGAGCCGTGCGATTGCGTGGCGGCTGCTCCGCAACAAAACAACAAACCGCTTTTTATTTGTGAGAACCGCGCCAATCCCGGACAGCCCATCAAGTGCCGTGTGGAACGGGGCAAAACGACTTACCTGTTCACCAACAAAAAGACCCGCGCCGACCGCTATGAATTTGAAGTTACAGCCACACAGGGCACCAACGCCAACAAGGTATTTTTCACCGACTTAGTGATTAAAGACGAGCGCAGCAGCAGCGGCGTTTACAGCGTACTGTTCTACTATGCAACCAACGCAGGTTACATGTGGAAAATCTCTAAGCCGGACTACCTGCGCGTGTCGTACGATACCAAAAGCAATGAACTTTCTTTTGAAGCCGTAGGTAAAATGAGCAGTTTTTTGGACACTAAGAACGGTTACGGGCCGGGCGAAGTAGAAAAAACCATGAAAGAACGCTTCAAACAAAAAGGGTTCAGCGAAGAAAACATGATTCGCGCGGCTTCTGCCTATTTCATCTTGAACTACACCAAAGCATTCCAGAGTTAAAAAAAACAGGCAAAAAAGTTGGTTTTTTTGGATAAAAAAGTCAGCACAGGCCATTTTCGCAAGCATCTGCGTGCTTGCATGATGTGCTCTGTTTTGCTTGACTGCTTAGTAACTTTTTTGGCAAACAATCATTAAACTTACGGTAAACTTACTTCCCGTATGATGGAGACAATGGTTGCGCCGCCTCGTGTCAAAGGCTTGCCGCTGATTGGCAATGCGATTGACTTTATGAATGACCCGCTGCAATTTCTCGTGTATCACAGCCGCCATACCGGGCGCGTTTTTGAGATGCAAATCGGCAGCCGCACCATGACGGTCGTATGGCATCCGTCGGATGTGAAACAGGTGCTGTTGGAAAATGCCAAAAACTACGGCAAAAGTGAGGGATACAAGGCGGTGCAACGCATGTTGGGCAACGGCCTGCTCAACAGCGAAGGCGATTTTTGGTTGCGCCAGCGCAAACTAATTCAGCCGGCTTTCCACCTCTCCAAAATAGCCGGCATGACCAACCTGATGGTCGCCACCTGCGGCAACATCCTGCAACGCTGGGAACAAAAACCGCAAGGCGAGATAATAGACCTTTCGGCCGAACTGATGCGCATTACGCTGGAAATTGTAACCAATGCACTTTTCAGTACCGATGTCAGCCAAAATGTGCAACAGGTGTACGACCACATGGGCGTATTGCTCGAGTATGCCTACTATCGCATCGTTTCGCCTGTCAAACTCCCCGAATACGTGCCTACCCCCGGCGAACTGCGCTTCCGCAAAGCCCGCCGCGAGTTTGATGACCTCATCTACGGTATCATTGCCAAACGCAAACAGCAACCCTGTCACTACAACGACTTGCTGGACATGCTGCTGGCAAGCATTGACGAAGACACGAACACAGGCATGACCGAAGAGCAACTGCGCGATGAAATCATAACCTTGTTTATGGCAGGCCATGAAACAAGCGCCAATGCACTGGCGTGGTGCTTCTACTTGCTGACACAAAGCCCCGAAACAACGGCACGCATACGTGAGGAGATTGCCCGCGTTACGGGCGGACAACCTGTCCATTTTGAACACCTTGGCGAGTTAAAGTTTGTTAATCAGGTCATCCAAGAAACCCTGCGGCTTTACCCGCCCGCATGGGTCATTGGCAGAAAGAGCCTTCACGGCGACACCATTGCCGGCTACCACGTTCCGGCCAACCGCACCGTTGTAGTAAGCCCCTATGCAACCCATAGGCATCCCGATTTGTGGGAGAATCCCGACCAATTTAATCCCGACCGCTTCGCTTCGGAAGAAGTGAAGAAGATGACGCAGCCGGGCAAATTTCAGTACATTCCGTTTGGCGGAGGCGCGCGTATGTGTATCGGATATAATTTTGCGCTGCTGGAAATGCAACTCGTTTTGGCAATGATTTTGCCTCATTATTCCTTAGAGCTGCCTCAAGGCACCAAAGTGCAAACAGAACCGCTGATTACACTGCGTCCTAAAAATGGTCTGAAAATGAACATCCGCCGATTGTAACACTACGGTCGTTCATGCGTGCAGGCGAGGCAGCACTAAACGAATGTATTTTTCAACTCGTCTGACACATGAAAAAAAACTTTTACACTTTCGCTAAACAATTTGTAGCCCTGCTGCTTGCCGTTTTCCTGCTACAAGGTGCTTCTTTGGCACAAGAACCTATTGATGCTGCCATTGCAGGCGAATCGTGGGCTTCCGTAAAAGCCAATAAGGAAGGGCGACTTATTTTACTTTACTACAAAAGCCGTCCGTTTAACTACTTGGATGACTATGCTCGCCAAACAGGGATTGACTACGAAATGGTCAATTTGTTCATCAACTTTGCCAAGAAAAAGTACGATGTAACCCTCGAGCCTGTGTGGATAGAACTGGCCGATTATGAGGAGTTAGCATCGTCATTTCCCAATGTGCGAAACGGTGCCATCGGTCTGCCTGCTATTTCCGCCACTCCCGAAATGGGGCAAATGGCACTGCTCACACGCCCCTACATGCACAACAAATTAGTCGTAGTAACGCATCCAAGCATTCAAAAAGCCGCATCGGAGGCTGCGTTGAAAGCAGCACTAAAAGAAGCTACTGCGTTTTTCATAGAAAACACACCTGCCGCCGATGAGTTGCAAAAACTGAACAGCGCTCGGCAAACTATTTCGGTAGCCAACAGCGAAATCCTTGCCGATAAACTTGCTTCTATGGAAAACAGCTACGCCATTATGCCGCTCTACGACTACTTCGTAGCCGTTAAGCGCGGACTGGAACTGAACCGCCAAGCATTTTTTGAAGTACCGCAGGCCGATGTGGCATGGTGGTTGCCCAAAAAAAGCGATTGGGCAGAACCCATGGCAGAGTTTTTCACACATGCCAACTTTGAAGCCAACGCAGCCTTTTTGGTAAAACGCCACTGCACCATAGACGCAGAAGAACTTACCTTGCAGGGCGCTTCCCCCTCGGGCGAAGAACAAGCCTCAGGCGAAGAAAAACCCATGAGCATGTTTGAGTTCAAAGGCACAAACTCCCACTTTTGGTTTGGGCTGATAGCCGTTGCCATAGTGGTTGTACTGATTGTAGCCAACCGCAGCATTGCCGCAAGCCGCAAAAAAGCCGCACAGGAATTGGCCATGCGCAAAAAAGCGATGAAGTAACTATTTGCTACCTTAGCTGCCAACAATTGCTGATGACAAATGATGAAAATTGCACATGTTGGCATTGGTCTGCTGCTGATTGCCGCAGCCTGTACCCCACGCCTGACCACCAAAAGCATGGAACGGCAAGCCGCGAAAAACAAAAACTACGAGCAAAGTTTTCACGGGCTTGCCGTTTATGACATTGCAGCGGAAAAGTACCTGATTGAGTACAACAGCCGCAAGTACTTTACGCCCGCTTCCAACACCAAACTTTTTACGTTCTATGCAGGTTTACAATTGCTGGGCGATAAAATACCTGCCTTGCGCTACGTACAACGCGGCGACTCGCTCATTATCTGGGGCACCGGAGACCCTTCACAACTCCACCCACTGCTGAAAAGCCGCGCTGCCATAGATTTCCTGCAACAAGCCCAAGGCAATATATACTTCTCCCCTGCCAATTTCACTGATGAGCGTTTGGGGCTTGGATGGGCATGGAACGATTATTTGTACGGCTATCAACCCGAAAAATCCCCCATGCCGCTGTACGGCAACTACGTACAGTTCATCAAAAAAGACAAACAAGTACAAATAATCCCTGCGTTTTTCGCATCCCTTGCCTCCCCCGACAAAGAACTGCTCATTCCCGTTACACGCGGCATGGAAGACAACCTATTCCGCTACAATCCCACAACACTCAAAGAAGAAGAAACGCCTTTCTACACATCGGCCGAGTTCACCGCAAGGCTTTTAACCGATACCTTGAAAAAGCCTGTGCGGGTAGCCAACATTACACTGCCCGATAGCGGACAGTGGCAAACCGTATGGGGCATTGCCACCGATGAGTTGTACCGCCCCATGTTGCAGGAAAGTGATAATTTTTTCGCAGAACACATCCTGTTGCTTTGTGCGGGCAACTTGCGCGCCGGCAGCTTTACGCTCCGCAGCGATAAAGTAATCAATCACCTGCTCAAAAATCAATTAGCCGACCTGAGCGATAAGCCCCGCTGGGTGGACGGCTCCGGGCTTTCGCGCTACAATCTGTTCACACCGCGCAACTGTGTGGAACTGCTGCAAAAAATTTACAAACAAGTAGCCAAGGATTCCCTCGGAGAACAGCGTTTGTTCAGTTTACTGCCGCAGGCAGGCAAAAGCGGCACATTGCGCAATGTAAAAGTCTATCCCCCTTCGGTGTATGCCAAAACAGGTTCTTTGAGCAATAACCACAACCTGAGCGGATTTTTAATCACACGCAGCGGCAGGCGACTGATTTTTTCTTTCCAGAACAACCATTTTATGATACCGACAGCCACCATCCGCGAGGAAATGGGAAAAATACTGTGGCAACTCTATGAGCAATACTGAAAATTAGTTGTTGCAACATGCAATTATGTCCGAAAACGGACAAAAATTGGACAGAATCGGACACTTATTTTTCGCTTTCATGTTGCAACAAATATATATTAAATCTGATTATCAGTTAGTTACAGATGTTGGCATCAGATTTGGCACTCAATAATTGAACTTATTAAGTTTCATCTTAATAGCTTTGAATTTATAGGTTGATATGTTTTAATTGTTGTAGCGAAAGGCTGCCCTGTTTCAGGGCAGCTTTTTTATTTTGTTTCCAGTCCTAACGGAATACCCCCCAATAAGGTTGCAGTCATACCGAAGGAATTTTTAGCCCATGCACACACAAACTTTCACCGATGACCAAATGAACGAACCACCCCTACCCAAAAAATCCGCCTGTTAAGGAGGCGTTGCTGTTGCACGTCGCCGTTGCACGTCGCTGTTGCATGTTTTGCATTACCACCCATAAGCAACTACTTTATTTTCAAATCGGCAAAAATTTTATCAATCCACTCTTGATTATTCACCTGCCAATGAGTAGTATTGCTTGTGAAGGAAGGGGGGGGGGAAATACAGATGTGGTGAAAACCATATTAGACTTCGCACATTAAGGACATTCCTCATTTGTGCTATTATAAAACCGATAAATAAACTGAAATGCTTAAGTTTATAGACTTATTCGCAGGTATAGGTGGATTTCATTTAGCCTTACAGAAATTAGGACATCAATGCGTTTTTGCTTGTGAAATCAATCAAACATTGGCAGACCTTTATGAACAAAATTACGGTATAAAGCCCGAAGGCGATATAAAAAAAGTGGATATAAAAAGTATTCCTCCCCATGATATTTTATGTGCGGGTTTTCCTTGCCAACCTTTCTCAAAAGCAGGAAAAATGTTGGGAAGAAAAGATAATACACTTGGTAATCTTATTGATGAGATATTAAAAATTTTACATCATCACAAGCCTACTTTTTTTATTTTAGAAAATGTACCTTTCATAGCCAAGCAAGACAACGAAGATATGTGGCGTTACATGAAAAGTGAATTTAAAAGAGCAGGTTACAAATCTGATGAAAAAATTTATTCACCGCATCAATTCGGAATACCACAACATCGACAAAGAATTTATATTGTTGGTAGTCGTAGAGGACTTGAACACTTCTCTTGGATCGAGCCACAAGAAAAAATTCAAACAGATATTAAAAGTATTTTAGATAATAATCCTTCGGAAGCGAAAGCTATTGGAAAAGAAGAGCAGTATTGCTTAGACTTGTGGCAGGAGTTTATAGATTGTATTCCTAAAGACATACCCATACCTAAATTCCCTATTTGGGGAATGGAGTTTGGGGCAACATATCCAATCGAGGATGGAAAAACACCTTTGCAACTTTCTGAAAAAGAGTTAGGTAATTACAAAGGTATATTTGGCAAATCTTTAAAAGGATTAAGTAAAGAAGAACAAGAAAAATACTTACCAAGTCACGCATTTAATACGGATAAAAATGGGAATTATCCGCGTTGGAAAAAAAGATACATTCAGCAAAATAGAAATTTTTATAAAACCTATGAGAAAGAACTCAAAAATGTAGTAGCTAAAATTGCTCAATTACCTATTGCAAGTTGGCAAAAACTTGAGTGGAATGTTGGAGATGGTGATAGAAAATTACGTAATTATATTATTCAGTTTAGAGCTTCAGGAATTAGGCTTAAAAAAACTGATTTTTCACCTTCGTTAGTGTGTACTAATACCCAAATTCCAATCATTGGTTGGGAAAATCGATATATCACTAAAAAAGAAGGAGCAAGATTGCAAAGTATCGATAATATACAACTTCCTGAAAATTATGGCACTTGTTTTAAGGCTTTAGGAAATGCTGTTAATGTTGAAATCGTCTATAAAATTGCTGAAAGACTCATCAAAGAAGAGATAGTAAGCAATATAACAAAAATGAAGATTATCAAAAATGAGAAAAACTTGAAATTGACTAGGAATGGAACAAATTAACCAAATCAATATACGTCCGAGTGTAAGTATCCTATCGGCTTTGCGGCATCTAAACTATAAAACTTGGTTTGCCCTTGCCGAGTTTGTAGATAACGCTATTGATAGTTACTTGAAAAATGAAAAAGAACTTAAAGTAGTTGAAGGAAATGATTTTAAGTTAATTGTAAAAGTCAATATCAATCCAACCGATAACAAAATAATAATAACAGATAATGCAGCAGGTATTCATCAAAAAGACTTTGAAAGGGCTTTAAAGACTGCAGAAATACCGCCAATCAATACAGGTTTATCCGAGTTCGGTATGGGTATGAAATCTGCAGCCTGTTGGTTTTCTGATTTTTGGATTGTTAAAAGTACGGCATTAGGCGAAACAGTTAAGCGTACTGTAACATTTGACGTAAAAAAAATTGTTTTCCAAAAAATTGAAAATCTTGATGTCAGTAATGATACGGCAAAAGAGACCGAACATGGTACAATAATAGAATTACAAAATGTTCACAACTTACCAAAAAGAAGAGCAATCGGAAAAATTAAAGAGCATTTAACAAGTATTTATCGTGATTTTATTCGTCAAGGAGTACTTCAACTCTATTTCAATGATGAGATTTTAATTTTTGATGAACCAAAAATTTTGAAAGCACCTTTTTACAAAACACCTGATGCCGAACCAATTTATTGGCGAAGAGAAATTCCTGAAAATTTTGAAATACGAGAAGGTTTAAAAGTAACCAAAGGCTTTGTTGCTATTTTGGAAACTATTGAAGCAGGAAAATCAGGATTAGCCATTTTCAGACGTGGTAGGGTTATCTTAGGTAGTGCTGATGAAGGCTTTAAACCCTATGAAATTTTTGGACAAGCAGGCTCATTTAAGGATAAACGTATTTTTGGAGAGCTACACATTGAAGGATTTCAAGTAAGCCATACGAAAGATGGTTTTAAAAACGATGATGATATGCAAACTTTTGTTGAATTAGTTGCAGACTTCTTAGATGAAAGTCCGTCATTACTGAAACAAGCAGAAGGCTATCGTGTACGTCCGAATAATAACGATTATAAAAAATCAGCAACTGAAACCGTTAGAGAAACAGTTGAAACTGCAAAGAAAACTTTACCAAATCCTGTAAAGCAAATTATTGCTGAGGAAAAAGAACCTGAAAAGCCTGAACAGGAACTAAGTCCAATTAACCAAGAAAATTCAAGCTATGAAACCTTTGAAATTAAATTTAATAATGCCGATTGGCTTATTGATGTTGAACTTTCTTGGGATACTAACTTGACTAATTGGATTGAGATTGGCGATAAATTCACGAAAAAGTATATTGAAGAAAATCCTAAGTTATACAGAAATGTCAGGCGTATCGGAATTAGATTGGCTCTACGACATCCGTTTTGTGAGAAATTTGCAAGTACAGATAAAACAAGAATTGCCCCGTTATTAAGATTAGCAGTTGCTATTGGATTATCGGAAGTAATAGCAAGAGAGAGCGGAGTAAACAACTCTTCATTTTTCAGAAATATCATCAACAAATTACTAACTGAAGCATTATCAGAGTAACGATATGGAAAATTGGACACCTATTGTTGGAGAAGAAACCGAGCAACTTTTAGAATACTTGAAACTTGATGAAGTTTCAACAAAAATACTGTTAAAAGAAACAAAGTCTATTTTAGCTCTATGTGGTAGCCCAAAACAACAGACTAATTCTGAAACAGGTCTTGTTTTTGGTTACGTGCAAAGTGGTAAAACGATGTCTTTTACTACACTTACAGCCTTAGCAAAAGACAATGATTATCAGATAATAATTGTAATCGCAGGCATATCAACTAACTTGCTTGACCAATCCACCAAAAGACTTGAAAAGGATTTAAGGCTGAATGAAAGGTTTGACAGAAAGTGGTTAGGTGTAAAGAAAAACCCGACTAATACATCAACAGACCGAGACGACATAAGCACCGTTCTGAAAGAATGGAAAAACCCTACTTTTCCCGAAGATGAAAGACGAACCGTTTTAATTACGGTTATGAAGAATCCACGACATTTACAAAATTTAATTGATGTACTACAACGTTTAGATTTACGAGAAGTGCCTACTCTGATTATTGACGATGAGGGCGACCAAGCAAGTTTAAATACTAAAGCGATGAGAAATGCTATGCGTGGGCTTACCGAGGAAGAACTATCCGAGCAAGATTTAAGTACGATTTACAGAAGAATAATTGAGTTGAAAGAAATATTACCACATCACACATTTATACAATACACAGCTACACCGCAAGCTAATTTATTCATAAACATTTTAGATAGACTTTCACCAAACTTTATAAAGTTGCTTACGCCCGGTGATGCTTACACTGGCGGCTCAACTTTTTTTATTGATAACCATACACTTGTAAGACCAATTCCTATTGAAGATATAGCAACAGACGAAGAACCCTTAGAAACACCACCCCAAAGTCTGATTTATGCAATGCAATTATTTTTCTTGGGAGTTGCCGCAGGAAAAATAAAAAAGGACACCAATAATCGCTCAATGATGATACACCCGTCAAGGTTACAACTTGACCAGAGGTTATATTTTGATTGGGCAAATAGTATCAAAGAAAGATTTGTTACCACACTTCAAATGGAAGATGATGAGTTTGATAAATTAGAACTTATCAAAGAATTTGAAAAAGCCTATCAAGATTTGAAAAGAACAGTACAAGACTTGCCGAGTTTTGAAAATTTGTTAGGAAATAAACTCAAAACAGATAGATTAGAACACGCCATAAGTTCAACAAAAATAGAAGAAGTTAATAGCCGACAAGGAAAAACCCCTTTAATCAATTGGAAAGACCATTACGCATACATTTTGGTAGGAGGACAATCATTAGACAGAGGATTTACAGTTGAAGGATTAACAGTTACCTATATGCCACGTCCTATTGGTGTTGGGACAGTAGATACCATTCAGCAAAGAGCAAGATTTTTTGGTTACAAGCGTAAATACTTGGGATATTGTCGTATTTATCTTGATGAACCAACTATAAACGCATACAGACATTATGTTGAACACGAGGAGGACTTGCGAAAGAGTTTAACCGAAAACAATCTTGCTAACCGACATTTAAATGATTGGGAAAGAGAGGCAGTTTTAGAAAGAGCGTATCAGTTAGCACGTAAAAATGTGTTTTCAAACGAGTTTGAACGATTTGATTTATCAAACGAGTGGTTTAGAATTTCAGCACCACACGATTTAGATAATATCATAGACAATAACAGAAAAGTTACACAGTCTTTTATTACTTCAATCCAACATTTGCTACAAGAAGATAATGGACACGCAAAGCGAACAGATGAGCAGAAACATAGTGTTTGTAAGATTTCGGTTCGTCGGGCTTTTGACGACTATTTAATGAAATTGAAATTTACAAGAGATAGCGATAGTGAAGGTTTTACAGCCTTAAAAAGTGTGATTTTGAGGTATTTAGAGGCGTATCCAAATAGTGAAGCGACTATCTTCTTAATGAAAAAGGGACAAATCAGAGAACGTCAACTTACCAAAAAAGACGAGATACAACAACTTTTTCAAGGTAAAAACCCAAGAACAGGCGAAATTATCTATCCCGGTGATAGTGAAATAAAAGAATTTGCAAATTTGACAATTCAAATTCACAACCTAAACCTAATTAACAGAGACACAGGTGAAGTTTTTGAGAATGTCTATACAATAGCTGTTTGGATACCTGAGTCAATGAATAAGAGCATCATCAGGCTTGGTAAACAAATTAACTAACAAAAAATTAAAACCTCTCCCAACACTACATTTGCAACAAAAACGGCATACTTGCTAAAATAAACTTTTTTCCTTTTTCGTGCAATGTAAAAGCAGCAGTCCCCCCTAACACACGCAGCGGCGGTTATTTTCGTACATCGGTAATTAGTTTGCCGTTGTCGTCCCACTCGCGGCTGATGTAGGGCGGGGTGTCGTCGTGGGCGCGACGGGGATAGGTGGTTTCGCGTCGGCGGGGGTTTTTGTCGCGGTCGTAGTACTCTGTCCATCTGCCTACTTTACAGCCCTCTATGTACTGCCCGCGTTCGGCTACTCTGCCGCTGGGGTAATAGGCAATGTAGGTGCCGTGCCGCAAGCCGTGTTGCAGTGGTACGATTTCTTTGAGTTGGGGCTTGCCTTTGGCATCGTTTTCATAGATAAGTTCGGCATCTTTGGCCATGCCTTTGTTGTAGTAAAACTTCTCTTGTAATACGAAATTATTGTCAAATTTTTCCCATCGGCCGTGCTTGGCACCTAAGTAGAAACTCCCCTGTTCGTAGATTTGGTCGCCTTTGGTTTTGATGTAAGGTCCGTGCAGCAACAGGAAATTTTCCTTGTCAAACGTTGTCATGCCTACATCTATCGGGTTGCGCATGGTGATTTTTCCGGTGAGTTTGTTGTAATAATACAACTCGTTGATGTTGGGGGGCGGCGACTGAAAGTCTTTTACATAGTGAAATTTTTCTACAAAGCCGCTGGCATGGCGGATGAACATGCGTGATACTTTTATCCCTTCAAAAGTTCCCTTTTCTACCTTTGCTTTTTGAGCCTCGGGCATAACCTGACTTTTGCTTTTTTTGCTGCCGCCTATGTCGTTGAAAAGTGCCATCAGGTTGCCTATGGTGCTGCCGTCGCTTTTGGTTTTTAGGTCAATGGTTGGCACCAAGTCGGTTTCCACAACCTTGTCGAGCACTTCCTCTTTTTTGTCGG
This sequence comes from Rhodoflexus caldus, assembly GCF_021206925.1. Lineage (NCBI taxonomy): Bacteria > Pseudomonadati > Bacteroidota > Cytophagia > Cytophagales > Thermoflexibacteraceae > Rhodoflexus > Rhodoflexus caldus. The sequence goes on from NZ_JAJPRF010000006.1 coordinate 181,673, forward strand.
GTTGAGCGGTTGGTTGTTGCTCCGTAACGGCTACGGTAGTTTTTTCTTCTATCAGCTCTACTTTCACCGGCTGCTTTTTAGTAGCTTTTTTTTCCTGTTCGGCTGCTGCCTGTGCTTCTTTGCGGGTTTTGGCTTCTTCGGCTTTGCGGCGGGCATCGGCTATTTTGGCGGCTTCTCTTGCTTTTTTATCGGCTTCTTTGGCTGCTGCTTTTGCGGCTTCCTGCTTTGCCTGTTCTTTGCGTTTGGCTTGCTCGGCACGGTACTCGGCAGCACGTTTGGCGCTGCTTTTATCCCGCTGCGCAAAAACAAATGTGGGAACAGTGCCGATAAACAGCACTATTCCCACTATTTTCAATACGTTGGACAAACTCATCAGACAACTAAGGTAATTACCGATAACAAATGTTCAAAAATTATTCCAGAACTTACATCATTTATCGCCGTCTTTTTCAATGGTTTCTTCGTCATCGGAGGCGGCATCTTCCATCGGGCCCTGATTGAGGTAAATTTGACGGAATGTATTAACAAAGTTCAGGCGTTCGGATTTCTCTGCCAATTTGAACTTGTCTTTTGATTTGGGGTCGGCAATTTTTTTGTTCAGTTCCTCATCGGACGTAATCATTTTGATATCGTTACCCTGATAGCTTAGGTAGTACCAGCGGCCTTTGCTGACTTGCAGGTAGATATTGCAAACCTGTTTGCCTGCCATCGGAATTTCAATATAGCCGTCTATTATCAGATTGATGTTTTCTTTGAAGATATTGGACAGGTGAATTTTGCCCTTGCTGTAAAAGGCGCGCTGGTCTGCCGACCAATTTAGATTGACGTTGTGTAGAACCAAGGGCATGGGCAACACGTCCGAAATTTCGGCTCGGCCGCGTGTGATGCGGCGCTGAAAATCTTCAAAGTCGGAGCGCGATATCAAATTGGCAAGTTTATAAAGCAAGTCATCATCGTTTTTGATGGCGGTTTCGTCCAAATCTACCTGCTTTTTGATGTGTTTGGCGATATCTTTGAAAATATCTCCTTTGCCCTCTTCCAGTTTGATGGCCATAAGGGCTTGCATGGAGTAATTGTCTTCGTCGTATTTGGCGCGACCTTTGACTGCGGCAAGAATATTGAAACGGGCATCAGGCTTAGTCAACTCCATTTTGCCGTCAAACTCTGCCACGCCTTTGGATTTACCATAGGCAAATCGGTTGCCGACGTAATTTTCTTTCCGACCTTTGGTTTCCGTTACGCGCATGTCGCCTTCCTGTTTTTCAATGCCGTTTTGTGTACCGAAAATGGGGCGGTCGTTCTTGTTTTGCAGCGGCGAACGATAAATGGCGTAAATATTTTTACTCTTGTCGTTCAAGAAAATGCCCGAACCAACTTGCTGATTTTGAACTTCTTCCACGGTAGCCACCGTAATTTCCGATACGCCTTTGGCAGGGAACCAAATGTCGTTGTCTAGGTCTATGTAGCGATATTCGCCGTTGAATATCAGGCTGACACTATCGCCGCGCATGGTAACATCGCCGCGGAAAATGGTACCTGCTTTCCAAATTAATTGCTGGTCTTCAAAAATTTTGGTTTTAGTAATGGTCAGGATGGCATCGCGGTTGCTGTTGCGCCCGTACTGCGAGGGTACAAACTGCATCGGAATCTCAAATTCTTTGCCCTCATCGTTCTTGTAGTGATAAGTAGCGCTGCCGCTGTACTCATGTTTGGAAAAGACGTTGATTGTGCCTTTGTCTAATTGGTGGTATTGGTTTTCTGCCTGTACCGTTATCTTACAATTTTCCAGTTCCGCTATGGCACCTTCGGGCAATACGGTTACGTCGCCGTTGTTCGGAATGATATGTGCATCTACGGAGAATATGTAAGGCACACCCTTCACGTTTAACTGATAAGTTGTCAGATTATAATTAGCCAACTGACCGTTGAACGATAGCCCTTTTCGTTTGGCATCGGTGGAGGTGAAAACGGAATTCTCTAAAACTCCATCGTCGGGCATAGTCATGGTTATCTGCTTTTGGTCTAAATCCCATACTGCCCTTGCCAGCGATGTTTTATATTTGGTGTAGGGGAAACGGAAACTTTGCTCGCCTGCTACTTCGGTTTCTATAACGGCTCTTCTTTCGGCAAGGTCGTAGTCTATCCGCACGTTGGTTGCCAGCATGGCAGGGTTGTCTGCATTGTCATTGACTTTGATTTTGAAATACTCTGCATGACGTGCGGTGTAGCGCGACATCATAAAGGCAAACTCGGCAGACTTGGCAATAGCGCCCTTATTGTCTATAATGCCATCGCCGGCTAGTACTTTGGGCGTAAGCGTGAGCGTGCCTTTAAAAGTAGATTGCTGCTCTTTGGCGATGGTAGATTGGCCATACATTTTGAAAGGCTGTTTTACCGTATCGGTAGTGGTGAGCATCATGCTGTCCTGACGTGCCAGCCATTTGAGTTGGAAATTGTTCATTTCCACATCGGGATAGCTGGTGCCCAAGTGCTCGCCTGCGATAATTCGCCCGGAATTGTGTTCTTTCGGCCTTCCTTTGGCTGCCTCGCCCATGGTAGTTACCGAGTCGGGGTAGTACATAAAATCGGCGGAATTGAGTTGTGTCGACAGGTAATTGATATTGCCTCTGCCGCGGATACCGCCATTGTTGAGTACAATTTCGCCTTCAAAATAGCCGGTGGTCTCTTTGGCCGTGCCCAATGAATCGGTGTAGAGGGGATATCCTTTGGGGAATTTGTCGGAGCCTTTGGAGGTTTTGTGCACAAAACCAAAGGAGCCGTCTTTCTGCTGACTTATTGTTTCTTCAAAATCAGGAAAAATGCCGCCTGTTTTGAAGGTGCCGCCAAAACGCTCTGCACCTGCGGCACGGTCGCTGCCGCGCAGGTTAAAGGCTGTCATATCAAATTTCACACGGTCTTTGTAGGACTGGCTGCCCTCGATTTGTGCGCCTTCAAAGGCAATGTACGCCCCTGCGCCTGCCCGAAATTCGGGATAACGGTTCGCTGTAGTGTCGTTGGCATAGCGCCGCAACTGCCCCGAACGGTTTTTAGGGTTGGCCACATACAACACACCGCTGGCCGCCTGAATTTTGTTTTGCATCATCAGCGGTTCATTTTTACCTGACGCAGGATTCCGAGCCATTATCACCCTGCCGAGCGAGTCGCGCTGTGCCATCACGATGGAGTCCACTTTGGGCATATCTACCAGAAATCCATCGTAGTTAAAGCGGAAGTCGGAGCCGTAGTAGCGGTCTTTGATGCGGTTGCGCTTTAATATTTCCACCATACCGTTGATAATGATTTCACGGTTTTTCTGGACTTTTACAATGCCGCCCGTAGGTTCCACCCATACCCCTTCTTTTACAAACTCATTTTCTTTACCAACCGATTTAGGTCGCTTGGAAGGGGCAGTTTCGTACTGGTCAGGTTCACTGGGGCGCCACAGAGGGAAAATACTTACTCCACTGATAATCAAATCATTGGTTGTAAGGTTAATGATGATATTTTTGCCAAATTCCGTGATGGATAGCAGTTCCAAGTTGTCATAGTCTACCAACCCCATACTTGCGTTAGCATACAAAACGGCTTTGCGTTTGAGTTCTATCCAGCCGGTACTGTCGTCATAGCTCAAAAAGCCCATTTTGTCCATATTGCGCATGGTCTGCTGTAAATTGCGGGCATTGATTTTTGAGTAGTTGGCAAGTTCTTGCACAGTAAAACCATTGCTTTTGATTTGCTTGGCATATGCAACCGCCACGCCTACGGGATTATAGCTGCTACCCATCCGCACCTCTTTGCTGTAAGAGATGTCCGAAAAATAATCCATGGAACGGATGGGCAAAATAACGCGGTTGGAGTCTGCCACGTTCTGGTTAGAAACTGTCAAGTCTAATATCATACTGTCCTGCGACACGTCCCAACGCAATCGGTCGGCGTACATTTCCAATCTATGATACGTATCGGTAAATGGTGCCATATCGTACTCTCGGCGTTCTTTCACGGCGGATAGTTTTCCCGAACCGTGGTTGTAGTAAAGTCTTACGCCCGGGTGCGAAATGGAATCCTGACCATTATTGAGGTAAATCACCATTTCAGCGGCAGGATTGGTAACAGTCGTATCCGTAAAATTAAAATTGCGGCGCGATGCAGTGCGGAATTTCAACTCTCCGTTCTTTTTGATAAATACCTGCGAGGGGCGGTTGCTGAAATTAGCACTTGAAAAATTGCGACCTATCAGGCTGAACCCGCCAATATATTCAAGGTCTTTGGCAATGTCTTTGACGGGGATATTGGCATAATACGACTTGAAGCGCGGATAGGTGGCTTTTTCGCGTTTTGCCACGCGCTGGCTGTTGTATTCAAAAACGCCTAAAACAACCGAGTCGGTTTTGGCCGGATAGCTGAGGCGCGCATATTCTGCCGTCAGTGTAGGCCGACGCACGTCAAAGTGGTATTCGCTCAATGTACAAGTGATTGCATCGGCAGGCAAACCTGTACGCGTCCAATCGGTTTTGCCGTCTTTGCCGATGAAACGGGTTTGCATAATAAACAGGTTGCCCGATGTACCTCTGATGGTCAGCGTATCGGCAGAAGTGCGAATGGTAAGGTCGGTAGGTTCAATTTTGATGAAAGCCCCTCCCAATACGGGCATTTGCGGTTTTTCAAAAACCAACTCTTGTAGCCCGGGGCGCGTTCTTTTGGGCACTTCCTTCGGAGCTGTTTCAAACTCGGAGTTGCTCCAACCGCTGTCGTTACTGTCCCAGTTGCTGTCGTCCCATGGGTCTTCCGATTTCTGTTCGGTTGCGGGTTGCTCCTGCGGTAAATCCTGCGGTGTCCATTCTTCTGTTTGCGGTGCAGATTCGGTTTTATCGCCCGATTTGGCATAATCAAAGCTGAATTTGGCTGTCATCGGTATGCTCACTGTGGAGGCAACCGATTTGTAAAGTACGCCTTCGGCCAGAAACTGCTTGATGGTAGTCAGCAGGCGCATAAGTGCTTCGGAGGTATATTTTTTATCCTCTGCCGTGGCTTCTATCATTGCAAGCATGGCGGCCTGCTGGTCTGCCGGCAATTTGCGGTCGCGCACGGCGTAGGTTACGCAAATCAGCAGGTTTTCTATATGCGTGAGAAAATTGGGATTTTTCAGTTGGATATTGCGGGCGATGTTAAAAATTTTGGTTTTCTCCGCAGCCCCCAATTGCCCCTCCCAGATGGGCTGAAAATTGGCCAGAGTGGCCTTGGCAGTAGGGCTCACCGAGCGCTGATAGAGCACTTCCAAGTTGCCCATAAAACTGCCTTCTTCTTTGAGGGCAATGGACTGCGCATGGGCTGCCACCGCCGACACAACGGAAAGCAAAAAAAGCATTGCCCAACGATAAAACACAACTTTTCCCATAAATAAGCCAAATTCGTTTTACAGATAACGTTCTATTCTTTTTTGAATTGCAGCGCTGCCCAATTGTTTTTGTCGCTTTGACGCTCCAAAACAAGCCCTTGTTGCTCACAGTCGGCCTGTATGGCAGGGATATCGCTGACGTAAAAACCGCTGAGCAACAGCCGCCCGCCTTTTGCCAGCAGTCGGGCATAAATCGGCATCTCGGCCAGCAACACACTCAGGTTGATATTGGCAAAAATCAGGTCGTAGTAGCTTTCGGGGCGGCCACATTCGGCAGCCGTGCCTACGTAAGTACGCATCTGTACACCGTTGAGTTGAGCATTTTCGGCGCTACTCTCCACCGACCAGTCTTCCACGTCGCAAGCATCTGCCTCAATGGCTCCTCGTTTCAGCGCCAAAATCGCCAAAATACCTGTACCACAACCAAAATCAGCTACTTTTTTGTTCCGGCAATCCAAATCCAGAATAAAGGCAAGCATTTGGGCTGTGGTTTCATGATGTCCCGTACCAAATGACATTTTGGGCGTAATCAGCAAATCATAAGGGTATGGCTCGCCCCTGCTGTTCATGATAGGAGCATGAAATTCGGCACGTACAATGCAGCGGTCGTCCACCACCACCGGCGGATAACTTTCTTCCCATACCTGATTCCAATTCTGACGCTCCTCTTCGCGTATTTCCATGCGGATATCTGCTCCGCCGCTGTATCGGCTGATAATTTCCTCCGTACTTTGGCGGTCAAACAAGTGCGATTCTATGGAAGTTTCAAAAGCGCCGTTTTCCAAATCAAGAAAAATGGAAAAACCCGTCATGGACAACTCTGCTTTGAGGATATCGGCAAAATCTTCGGGGGCATAAATGGTGAGAATGGTATAGGACATGTTCGTAATGAGTTAAATATCATTACAAACCTAATCCATTTTCCGACAAAGCGGATGCAGCCATGCTTTACAAAGCTGCAATGGCGCACTGTCGGATTAAGCCAATGAGCAAACTTTTATCTTCTCTTTTTAAATGCGAAAGAGATAGGCTTATGCAGGTTTTTTTGCATAATTTCATGCAAATTATTTGCTAATCATCTGATAATTAAACATTTTACGTCGGAAAAATCAAAATAAAATTTTAGCACAAAAATGCACGGCTTTGAATTGTATTTTTCTGATGTGGGTATATTTGTACGGACAGGGCGCGCCCTGTTACGGGTGCAATGCCGAATCAAATTAAACTTGCCAAGATTTATATCGCGCAACTTGCGTTTTGTACAAATCACTTGCCCTTTTGACAGGCGCATTTCGGTATGAAAACTGTCAAGTTTGCAGATGTTACAATTTCAAAATGCGGAAAGCGCCCCGCGCTACCATGAAAAATACAATTAACCCTACTATCAAATCGGGGGTTTTGGATTGCAGCCACCAGACCAATCCGCCTGCAACGATTACGCCAATATTGGCAATTACATCGTTGGAAGTAAAAATCAGACTTGCCTGCATGTGCACCTCATCGCTTTTGCTTTTTTGCAGCAAATAGAGGCAGGCAGCATTACCCATAAGTGCAAAAAGTGAAACAACCATCATGGTTTGAAATTCGGGCATGAGTTCCCATCCCAAAAAACGGCGCAAAGTTTCCAACAGTCCGAAAATGGCCAGCATGAGTTGGAAGTACCCGCTGATGCGGGCAATTCGTTTTTTACGCACAGCGGCTGCCCCCACTGCAAAAAGTGCCATGCCGTAAACAAAACTGTCTGCCAGCATGTCCAACCCGTCGGCCAATAACCCCATAGAGCCTGAAAGCACCCCAAACAGCGATTCAGCTACAAAAAATGTAAAATTAATTACCAGAACCGCTATCAGCAGGCGGCGCTGTCGGGCTTCATTTTCGGTAAAATGCTCCGAGTGGTCAGCAATTTGCACTGCATCGGACGACTGAAAAGCTGTGCCTAATTGCAAACTTTCCAAGGCGGCAAATATCGGTTGCCATTCGCCACTGTGCAGCACCACCAATGTTCGGCCGGCGATATCAAACTTCAACTGCTGTATTTGCGAAAGCGGCTCTAATTTCATCCGTATGAGTTGTTCCTCCGAAGGGCAGTCCATTTGTGCCACGATAAAAATTGTGCGATACAAACTCATATTCTGAAATGGTCGGCTATTTCCTGAATTTCATCGGAGGGGTAACGACAAACGCCCGAAGCGGGCTGCATTGCTATTTTCAGCATCGCTTTGGCCACGTCTGCCCCGTGAATGGCGCGGTATTTTCGCAGACTGCCTGCCAGCAGCGGTGTAACCAATGGCATCAACCATTTGGCAAAATCTTCGCCGAAGCGCTTTTCTTTGCGCTCGCCCAGTAACAGCGAAGGCTGAAAAATGCTGAGCGAAGGGAATTGCAACCCGATAAGTGCCTCTTCCAATTCGCCTTTTACTCGGCTGTAAAACACCATCGAGCGGGCATCGCTTCCCAATGCGGTAACCACAAGAAAATGCGCTGTTCCCTTATCGCGCATGGCCTTTGCAAGTGCCAGCGGATAGTCATAATCTACTTTTCTGAATGCTTCGCGGGAGCCGGCCTTTTTAATGGTTGTTCCCAAACAGCAAAAAGCCGCATCAACCACGGGCAAATTGTCATAGTCTTGCGGATTGTCAAAATTGAAAATAATTTCCTGCAACTTAGGATGACTGATTTGCATAGGCTTACGCACAAGGGGAACCACGTGCATAATGGCAGGGTTTTGCAGCGATTGGCGTAGTAAATGGCTGCCAATCAGCCCGGTTGCGCCGGCAATTAATACTTTCATGTGGCAAAGATGGCGTACTCAATGATATTTTACCAGCAGTTGGTCAATTTCTGCAAGCATTTGTTTAGCAAATTGACAAACGACTTGTAAATTGCTTTGTATCTGTGCGGGAGTAAGGTTGTTTTCCTCGCTCAATTCTAAAGCAATCAGTGCATGATTAAACTCTTTTATACCGGCATAGGCAACACAAGACTTGAATTTATGAGCAATATTGCGCAGGTCTTCCCATTGTTGCGTATCAAATGCTTGCTGCATGGCAACAGGAAATTCCACCAGATTTTTTCGCAGCACCGACAGCAACTCGGCAATAAATGCTTCGTTGTTATCAGCCACTTGATATAAGTAGTCGAGATTCATAGCCATTAGGCGTGGGTTTCTTTGGCTCCGATTAACTCACAAAGGCTGTGTATCAGACTAATCCATAATTCCTTTAAATCGGCTTCGTTATCAATCAGCGAGTAATCAATAACTTTCAGGAAAGTGGTCTCCGTCATATCGTTATGCGCCAGTTTAAACTCAAGATAGGATGGGTCTTCTTTGTCAGCTTCGTTTTCAGGCAGGAATACAAATTTGACATGTTTGTTGAGCTGTAGCGCGGTGAGCTTTGCCAAATGACTGGTGCCGTCCCAAACAATATCGTAGATACGTTCCTCGGCATTCACGACCTTTACTTTCTCTGCAAACCATTCGGAAAGCCCTAAGGGGGTTGAGAGGTATGGAAACAGCATCTTTACCGACGCATTGATTTCAAATTCGGCCACGTATTTTAACTTCGCCATAGCCTTGTGCAGTTTGTTTACTGCAATATAACATTTTGGAAAATAAAAAAAAGTTTTGGAAGTAAAATAATAGGGTTTAATTTTGCACTCACAAACGGCGGGGTAGCTCAGATGGTTAGAGCGTAGGATTCATAACCCTAAGGTCACGGGTTCGATTCCCGTCTCCGCTACGGAATGTTAATTTTGAGCCGCTAAAACCCATTCTAACACACGTTAGAATGGGTTTTTTTATTGGTTATCAGGCTGTTAGCTTCGGGTGTAAAATTCGGATACACCTGAAAAATTCGGATACAGTGGTGTAACCTGCATCAATTTTGCACACAAACCTATCAGCTTTACTATGAAAAAAAATGAATGTTTTGTTTGTGTGCAGAAAGATGAAAAAAAGCACGTCGGTAATTTATTGCCGCATTACGATTGCAGGGCAGCGGGCGGGGGACTTCACAACGGGCGTAAAAATGCCGCTTGACGCATGGAACGCTAAAACACAACGCGCCAACGTACCGACAAAAGGCAACGGACGCGCCGCCCTGTTGGAAGCAAACACGCGGCTTGAACAAATCTTTACTGACCTGCAAAACACCTACAACCGCCTCACCGCCGGAGGCAAACAGGTTTCCGCCAAAGCCGTAAAAGATGCCTACCTGACACCCGAAACAACCTTACAGGCAGTCGCCCAAAGGTATTACCAACAGCAGCAGGCACTTTGTGCGGCAGGCAAACTAAGCAGCAGCACGCTGCAAACCTACACGGCAAAAAATAACCTCTTACAAGAGTTTTCACCCGATTTGCCGCTGGCAGACGTTACGCGGCAATGGCTCAAACGCTACGAAAATTGGCTTTTGACCGTTAAGCGATTCGGTACAGACCACACGGGGCGCAATTTAGGTTATGTAAAAATGTTGCTGCGCTTTGCCGTAGGGGAGGAACTGTTGCCGTACAGCCCGATAGACCACTGCAAAGTACAACGCGGCAAGCCCGATATTCCCGTTTTCCTGACCGATGAAGAATTGAACAGGTTGCGCCGATACACAACCGACAGCGCGGCTCTGTTGCGCACCCGCGATTTGTTCCTGTTCCAATGCCTTACCGGAATTGCTTACACCGATTTGAAGCAGGTAAACACCGCAACCGTAAGCGAAGAAAACGGCGGCAAGTGGCTGCGTATCAAGCAGCAAAAATCGGGGGAGTTGAGCCTTGTACCGCTATTGCCCGAAGCGGAAGGAATCTTACGGCAGTATAACAACGCGCTGCCGATTACCTGCCTGCAAATCCACAACCGACGGCTGAAACAAATTGCTGCGGACTGCCATATCCGTAAGCCAGTAAGCAGCCACATAGGACGCAAAACCTTTGCAACCATGATGCTAAACAAGGGCGTAAGCATAGAAGCCGTTGCCGCTATGCTTGGCCACAGCAGCGTAGAGATGACACGCCGGCACTATGCCCGCGTTTCAACCGTTAGGCTACAACGTGAACTGCAAGAGGCAGGGCTGCTTGCGGGGTAGGTGGTTGAAATTTCGTACATTTGTAAGGATGAAATGCAAAGAATATTCTTAGTAGTATGCACTCCTTACAAAGGATGTTTGAGCGGAGTATAAGCACTGATGAGATAGAACTTGTTATTGCTATTGGTGAGGTTATAGAGGAATATCCTACTGATAAGCCATACCCAAGTGTGCTGATACCGGGTTTTATTGGTAAGCGACCTATTCACGTAGTTGTAGCTCAAACACCTGAAAAATTGTGTGTTGTGGTAACAGCCTATCAACCCGATAAGACTGTATGGGAACCCGATTTCAAAACTAAAAAAAGAAGAAAATAAAGCCATGAAATGCGTCATCTGTAAAAACGGTACTACCAGAAAAGGTAAAGTAACCGTAACGCTGGAGCGAAAAGGCTCTATCGTGCTGATTAAAAATGTTACTGCACAGGTTTGTAATAATTGCGGTCATTATTACCTGTCAAGTGATATGGCAAAAAAAGTGCTTCAAAAAGGGGAAGAATCCATGAAAAAAGGCGTGGAATTGGAAGTATTGAAAATGCAACCCGCGTAAATAATTTGCGATGGAAAATAAAGCATATCAGGAGGCTTTGCGCTACATGGATAATGCGAAGGAATCCCTTAAAAATGCAGGCAAGAAAGACAATGACTATGCCGATGTGAAATATGTTATCAGCGCGTCAGGGATAGCATACAGAGGCGTTCTGCTTGCCATAGATGAGTATTTGAAAAGGAAAGAAGGAGCTAAACCAGCATCCATAGAAGAATACCGCACAAGGCTTTCAAAGCATAACAAAACCCTGAAAACGCTGCTTAATTCCGTTTACGACAGTTTGCACCTTGCCGGGTATTATCACGGCACTACATCAGCAAGAACTATTAAGCATGGGCTTGAAGATGCCTATAAAATCATCAACTACATAAAGCCCTCATAGCCCAAGCCAACTAAAAAACCCTGCGCCAAAAGCACAGGGTTTTTTAGTTATTTACAAAGTTCAGATAAATGGATAGTTAGCACCTCCGAATAATCATCGGGCAGGGCTGTAAGTTTGCCATTAGGGGCGGGGGCAATTTTCAGCCATTCAGCCGTATCAAATAAATAAACAAAAGCCTCCAAAACCCCGTGCTTTTCAAGTGCATTTTTGGACTTTCTCACCGCTGCCGCCCTGCTCTTGCGCTCATCTACTTCCACGATTACCTCCGCTTTCAAATCCCTGTTAAAAAAGGATATATCAGGTATTTTAAGCCCTTTGGAGTCAATTCTTGCATGATGCACTGCTTTGTACTTGCGCTTTTTCTTGCGGTTGTAGGCTTCTGTCAGGTCTTGGCAAAAAATAGTTTCGTACAGGTTTTCAGCAGGCGACATACCCAATGTAACTGCTCCGCTTGCAAAATTTTGCTTGCGGATAGATTTAGGGTCATCCCATCGGTTGCGGGGTGTGTTTTTTCCGGCTTTGCTCATTGGTTTAACAGATTAGTAAAAATACATATATTTTTACTCAAAATCGTGCTTATAGCTGCGGATGTAGGCGCGTAGCTCTGCAAGCAGCCACGCCTTTATTTCCCCGCTAATCACAGGGTTTTCAGGTGGCAATTGCTGTAAGCTAAAATACAGCGTTTCATCCGCGCCGATGTCTGCCAGCAGGCTGAATTTCTGCATTTCAACAGCCAGTTGCATAACTGTTTCGGGCGGTAGCCCTGCCTGTAATTGTCTCGGAATTGTCAGGCCAAAGGTTGCATCTCGGTAATTTTTGACGGTAATCATCGTGCCTCATGGATTTAGAGGCAGTCTGCGAGGCGGTGTGAGGTGGGAATTGCTTCGCGCAAATTTAATCAATATCTGGTATGAGCCAAAATTCTAACTCCTCATTGCTTTGTCTGACGCGGATTTGTGCACTTCCTTGATGCGGCTGTTTTCCATAATGCCGTCTATGAGCTTTCCCGATAAGAGCCGATTTTTTTTCGCTGCTATCTTACGTTTTCTTGTGTGTTTCATTCCACTTGCTTCACGGGTAGAAAAAGAAATGAAAGGTCAAATTTACCGCCGTCCCATGTTACGCTTTTGCCGTCGGGGACTACCTGAAAATGCGTGTGCGCCGGCAGGTTGCCAAGCCATTGGGCAGGGAAGGCAAACTCGCGCCCGTCGTTGATTTGTACGATTATTTTTTCGCCTTCCTGTACTGCGTTTGTAATGGCAAGCGGTGCGGTAAGTATAGCAATAAACGCTTGCAGATTTTTACTTTTTCGTGCCGCATCCATATCTGCTTTGTGTGTATCTGAATGATAAAAAAGCCCTCTGATGCTGAAATATTCGTCTATTTTTGGGAAGGCAATCGTAAAATCGTCGGCTTCAAAGTAGGCTCTTTTGGCTTTGTCCGCATTTGCCATATAAGGAAACCAAGAAAGCGGACAGGCTATGTATCGCCCGTCGTTCAAATGAAACTGTATTTTGTCGTTTGTAAAAACAACATCAACTACCGTTAGCCCTTTCGTTATTTTTTGAAGAAACTCATCCATGCTTCTAACAACTGTTGTTCGTTCTCCTGTAAAATTAAGCGAATTTTATTGAGCCTTGCAAGGCTGTAACCACTGCTTTCGCGCAGCTCAACAGGGGCTATTTTAAAAATTGCGCTGCCGCCGTGCCCGCGCACGTGTACATGTGGCGGCTCGTGGTCGTTAGAATAGAAACTAACTTTATAGCCGTCCCGGTTTAACACGGTGGGCAGGTCGCCCAAAGGCGTAAGCAATTTTATCGCACGTTCTTTGGCAAGCGCAAGGCGTTCGTCGTTTACATGATAGTTGCGTTTTTCGTATCTCACATTCATTGGGCTTGCTATTCTTACGATATTATCCGCTTCAAAACGATACCGTGCGTTCGGAAATTTAATAGTAATTGTTTTTAATTCATCCGAAGTTATCGGGATGCCGTATTTGTAAGCCAAGTGCGAGGCAAGTTTATCAGTGTCGCGTCCGGTGAAATCATATTGCTCTTTGATTTCTTCATGCGCCCATCTGATGTCTCTTAGAATAGCTTTGTAGGTTTTTAATTCTTGCTTGCTAAGACCGTCCAGTGCGCCCAAAGGCGCAAGCAATTTTATCGCACGTTTTTTGGCCGCGACTATCAATAAACGCATACTGCTGTCCGGGAAATCGCTTAAATTGCCATTGGCAATGTGAACCACTTGCCATCTGTAATAATAACCTTCGTGTTGCCCTTTCTTGTTTATTAATTGTACTCTGTCAGAACCAATGCCACGACCACGTACATTACCGATTTTGCCGTCGTTAGCTATGTATATATGCTCTCTTATCATTGTTTAAATTGTTTCTTTAAGTGCACAAGGAAGCATGAGCAAAAACGGTATGCACCGCTCCCAATGCAGGGCGTAGTAGTTGTAGCCCAATGCAATATTTTGGTAATAGTCGGGGCGATTATCCCAGTAGTATTGCTCACTTCTGATTGACCACGCGGAAAGCCCCAATACGGAAGCCAAAAACCACTTTTCCAACAGCCGCGCCGCCCTTCCGTTGCCGTCTGTGAACGGGTGTATTTTGGCTATCCAGAGGTGAATCATGGAAGCATAATAAAAGGTTTGCAAAATGTCTAATTCTTCGTTGAGCAAAACGTCAATATCTTCAAACAAACGATTCAGTTCCTCTTTGACAAGCTGCGGCTCTACTGCCAAATAAACAGGGCGCATGGTTTGTGCATCTCTTACGCCTACCATTTCCTTTCTGATTTTGCCGCGTTCTTTGGCAGGCAAAAAGGTTTGAGAAAGGATGGCATGGGCTTTCATAAAATTGGCTTTGTTCAAGCGGTTTTCGGCAGCAAACTTGTAAGCTGCCGTTAAATCCTCTATTTCCTGAACCTCCTTTTGCTTGGGTGTGGTTTTGCTGCCCCTATTCCTGAAAAAGCTGTTTACGTCCAGCGTATTTCCTTCAATTTTAGACGAATAAAGCGACGCGTTAATCAGGTAATATTCAAAATCTTCTGCCGTGAAATCCGATTTTGCCCGCAACTTTTGAAAAGCATCGGACAAACTGACCGGGCAGGCTTTCAAATAAGCCTCATAGAACCATGATGAAATAAGATTGAGCTGTTTGTCCATACAACAAATTTACCGATTCTATTTCTTAACACCGTTGTTTGTTTGGCTGCGGAAAAAGATACCATGTTGCATCCATAGACATCCGTAGCCCGTTAGAACTATTAAAAGCCGTTTAAGATGAAAAAGAAGCCGTTTAAAACCGTTCCCTTTGCAGAAAAAGGCATTGCAATCATCAAGCGTAAGGAGCAATTCAGCCGTGAATGGTTACAAGACAGAGAAGCAGTCCTGCGCGAATTAGACGAACTGCGCCAACGCTTTCAGATTAAAGAAGTCAAATTTCCGTTTACTGCTGCACATCCCGCTATCAAAGCAAAAGCCGCCAAACCGCTAAAGAAACGTTAGAACCGTACTGTTTTCACACTATTCTGCAAGTCAATTTTTATATGTGATCGTACTGTTGTTACGAAAAAATATCATGTATGCTAAATAAGGTCGTTCAGGTCTATGCCTAACACATCAGAATAGCTTTCGTGTATGATGGCTTCGCCTATGTTGGTAAACTTGCGCCACTTGTGGGTTTCAATGTTGAAAAAAAATGCCTCTGCTGCGCCTTCCTTTACCAATTCTTTACAGCGTTTGACGCTTACTTTCTCGCCTGCGTTGTTATCTAACTCAATTACAACGGCAACCCGATAGCGAAAAGGTTTGATGCTGTCAATGGCTATAAAGCTGATGTCCGGAATTTTGGTTGTAGGCGGATTGTGCCAATCAAACGAAATCTTGACGCTTGCAAAGTAATTTTTAGCGGGCTGTTGATTGTAGCTAAGTGCCATTAAATTCATGTAGTAGGATTCTAATGGGTCATCGTTTGGGACATCTCCCAAGCCCAAATGAAAACCCTTTTTGGCAATAGTTTTGGTACTGTGCCAACGGTTGCGGGGCAAAAAACGCCCTGTTTTTGGGTCGCGTTTGGGTGTTTTGGGTTTCATCTTACTTGTAATTTCGTTCGCACCATTCAATCACTTTTCTTCCTTCTTCCATTGCCGATTTTACTACTGTTGCACTTAGCTCGCCGTCGTAGCCCATAGATTTGTGCAGCAAATTATAGGCAGAGGCAACATACTTGCTTAGTTTACTGTCGCGCTTTCCTACGGCTGCCTGATAGTCTTTGATGTCTGCTCTCTGTCCGCGTTTGAGGTTATCGGTAATTTTCAGCACGGCATCAAGGGCAATGAGTACGCCGTTCCATGCGGTATTTCCTGCCATGCGGACGTATTTAGGGTCGGAATAGTAGCCGCCTTCTTTTCCGGCTTTGGTGGCAAGAATATCCTGTGCGTTTTGGTATTACCGCCATGCTTCGGCAATGGGGTTACTTTGCGAGTTTTTTGCACCCGCCGGCGGTATATCGGCTAAGGGTGGTTTTCTGCGGGGCATAGGTTCAAATGTTTTCTAAGTACAAATAGTTGCTGAAATGTACGTCCAGCACTGCCGAATAGTCGGTTTCTTCCATCTGTACCTGCTTGTTTGCCAGTGTGTACCTGCGCCATGCGCCTGTTTTGTAATTCAATGCAAATGCTTCCATGTGTTTGTGTCTAAGCAAATAGGATTCTTCTATTTTGGCAATAAGCCGTTTTGAAAACGATTTTTCAATTTCTATGGAAACGATTACGCGGTCTGTCGCACGGCTGACAAAGGTAACGTCGGGCACTTCCTCGCCTGTTGTTTTGTGGTTGGCGGTACCTTCCTGAAAAGCCTCCACCGCCTTAAAGCCGTGTTGTAAGTACCAGTTGATAACGATATTACGGGAAAACCGCTGATGTGCGATTCCGGGACGTGCAAGCCCGATTCCTTCCAAACTGTACCCCATATTTTTAAGACTAATTTACTTGAATTTTGCTAATAAGGATTCAAAATCCTGATTAAATGAAGTAAGTCATCAGCCGTTGAAAGATTGAGTTTTAAATTATGCGTTCCTAAATTCAGGCTAAACAAATTTATATCCAACGTTTCCCCGTGCTTTACCTGTCTTGAATTGTAGCGGATGTAAAAATCGCCCTCTTTGTCTAAATCAAGGTACGGATAAATATTAGACCTTTTGGTTGGTGATTATCAGTGAATTACCTAATTTTACTTGGTGATTCTTTCAAATTTATATAACTATGGCAAGTATTTTTCACACGTTGCACGTCGCATCTTAAAAGTGACAAG